>JAFYQA010000106.1 GCA_017547315.1 Roseburia sp.
ATATAACATCCATGCAATTGGATCTTCACCTTTTGAGAATACCAAAGTAAGTACTGCTACTGTTCCAAGGTAAGCTGCTGGAATTCTTACAGAAATTACTTTTTTGAATACTAAGTATGCACCACCGATTAATAATGCGAATGTACATGTTTCACCGATTGTACCGCCGATGTTACCCATAAACATTGTCATAAGGCTTTCTTCTGGTAACGCTGGCATTACCATGTGATGAAGTGGTGTAGAAGAAGTTACTGCATCTACATTAGAACCAAACAGTGAAAGCTCTGCACCCGGTACTGTGAAGCGTACGATATACACTGGCCACAACAATAATAAAAATGCACGACCTGCTAATGCTGGATTGAAAATATTCTTTCCGAGGCCACCACACATACCTTTAATCACAATAATGGCAAATGCACTGCCGATTGCCGCAATTTCATAAGGTACTGCTGCTGGAAGTGTTAAGGCTAAAAGCAAACCTGTTACAATCGCAGAACCATCTGCTGTTGTATTGCGCTTAAAAATCAACGCGCCACAAATCCATTCTGCAGCTAAAGCCGCAGCAACACATACTGTTGCTACTAATAGCGCTCTTACACCAAAATGGAATACACCTGCAATCAATGCTGGAAGTAATGCAATTACTACATCAAACATGATACTTCTGGTATTCACTTTATTACGAATATGAGGAGAGGATGTAACTGTTAATTTCATTATTTCATAGCCTCCCTTACTAATTTTTTACCTATTCTAAACTGTTCTACTAATGGTAACTTTCCTGGACATTCATATGCACAAGAACCACATTCGATACAGTCTAATACACGGAAGCGTTTTAAACCTTCCAAATCATTTTTCTTCGCATAAGCATACATATAAAGCGGCTGCAAACGTGTTGGACATACACCTAAGCATTTACCACAGCGAATACAAATCTGATCACCAGCCTCGCCATTTTGTGCATTAGAAAGGCAAAGTACAGCATTCGTTCCTTTGATTACACAAGTGTCTAAATCAGGCTGGGCCAATCCCATCATTGGACCACCATTGATTACTTTCCAAACATCTTCTGTTAAACCACCTGCTGCTTCGATTAATTCAGCAACCGGCATTCCCATTGGTACCATGAAGTTACCTGGGTTCTTTACTGCCTCACCTGTAACAGTTACGATACGTCCGGTGATTGGTTTGCCAAGACATACTGCACGATATGTTGCTTCATAAGTTGCTACGTTAAATACAACACATCCAACGCTTGGTGGGAGCTGTCCCGGTACGATTTCTCTACCTGTAATCGCCTGAACTAACTGTCTCTCTGCACCCTGTGGATAGCGTGTTGGTAATACACGAAGCTCAATATTATCTTCTTTTGTCAATAAACCTTTTAATACTTTAATCGCTTCTTTTTTATTCTCTTCAATTGCCAATACCATCTTCTTAGGATTAACAACCTGAGCGATAATTTTCATACCTGCGATAACCTGCTCCGGATTCGTACGAAGCAACATGTCATCTGCGGTAATGTATGGTTCACATTCACAAGCATTTGCAATTAAGGTATCAATCTCAGCTTCTACTGCAGCTTTGATACTTGTAGCAAATGTCGCACCACCCATGCCTACGATACCAGCTTCACGAATGATTTCAATAATCTCATCTTCGCTTAAACTTGTATAATCTGCGTATGCTGTCATGCTTTCATCTAAAGTACCCTGAAAGTCATTCTCGATTACAACGGATAACACCTGACTTCCATTCGGATGACGTCTTGGTTCCACTGCCACTACTTTACCTGATACAGATGCATGTACCGGAACACATAAACCTTTACCGTCACCAATTTTCTGACCCTTTTTCACCAAATCTCCCACTTTTACCATTGGTGTACAAGGCACACCTATGTGCTGAGACATTGGAATAATAACCTGCTTCGGTTTTTCTAATCGCTGAAGTGCTACACCTGAAGATAATTCTTTCTTATCTGCCGGATGAACACCACCATAAAACAAGTGCTTCATATCTTTTTCCCTTCTACCGAATTTTGTGATAACTTTTAAAAAAGGATGAAAGAAATTCTCTCATCCTTTTTATTGTACTATTACTGTTCAAGTTTTTCAATTAAAGCTTTGAAACCACCGATTTTAATTGTTACAGAAGATGCTAAATCTGCATCAACTGGTTTTGTGCTTTCATCAACTGCGATACCAGCTACGTCTGAAATTGTTTTGCCTGTGATGTAGTTTGCAAATGATGCTGCCTGTTCATTCCATTCAGCAATTGCTCCACCCCATGCTACCATTCCGTAGTCAGCACCTTTTTCGTTCTTTGTAAGAACTGGAGCTGTGAAGTCTGTTGTAATCTTACCTGTTGTATCAAAGTTAACGTTTGCCTGAACTGCATCGATTACACAGCTTGTGATTTCATCATAGTGTGTTGTTACTGCTGCGATTGTTGCATATGCAGAAGCTGTACCAGCTTTATCTGCTGTTGCATTTGCGTTGTCTGAAGGTTCTGTAACTGATACTAACTGTAATGTATCCCAGTGAGCTGCACCTAAATCCTGTGCATTGTTTACTGCTGCTACGATTGGATCAATGAAACCTGCGATAGCCATTGTTGCTTTTGATGCTAAGTCTGCATCACCAGCTTTGCCACCTTCTACGATAGCGATACCTTTTACTTCTTCTGCTGTCTTACCAACAACATATTCAGCAACTGCTGCTGCCTGAGCATCCCATTCAGCGATTGCTCCGCCCCATGCTACCATTCCGTAATCAGAACCTAATTCGTTCTTGCTTAAGAATGCTGTATCTGTTGTTGTGATTTCACCAGCTGCATTGAATGTGTTCTTACCCTGAATCTGGTCGATTACACAGCTGTTAATTTTGCCTTCTGCATCTACTGTTACAGCTACGATTGTGATATCAGCCTGAGCTGTACCTTCTGCGTCTGCTGTTGCATCTGTACCAGAAAGAGCTGTTGTTACTGATAAACCTGTCTTAACTGGAATTGGATCTGATGTAGAAGCTGATGTACCATCTACTTCTGTTGTTACGTCTGCTGCTACTTCTGTAGAAACTTCTGTGTTTTTGCTTTCGTTTTCTTTTTCTACCACTGCTGTGCCGCCACATCCAGCGAATACGCTAACTGACATAGCAAGTGTTAATAAAAATGCAAGTGTCTTTTTCATGTTAATTGCCTCCATTTGATATTTTTTTAACATATTGATGTGTATTCTAACAGACGTTTCTTAACATGTAATTGATACAACCTTAACAAATATTAATATTCATCAAAAAATACTGGGAATTCAACCAAAAATACCGTTCCTTCTCCTGCTTTACTCTCTACTTTAATATTTCCGTGGTGTTCCTCCACCACCTGTTCTGCAATCGCAAGACCTAGTCCTGTACCTTCACCACCTTTTTTTGTTGTAAAAAATGGTTCAAAAATACGCTTCATAGACTCTTCAGATATTCCATAACCGTTATCCGCCACCTCTAAAAATACTTTATCTTCTTTCACTTTGGTGCTTACCATCACGTTACCCATTTTCGTTTCCGTTGCATGAAATGCATTAATAAGAAGATTCAACAATAACTGTGAAATCTGTGTTTCATTTCCCATAATGTGACAACCTTCTGCATTTAAACATACTTGAACTTCAACCGGTTTGGGTTTCGCCGGATTTGCAATTTCCACAACTTTACGTACCACATCATCCAACCGAAGTTTTTGAAAATCTGTTCCTGCATTTTTTCGTGCCAAATCCTGCAATCGTGACACCACCGTTTTAGCCTTCATGGAAGTATTATAAATCTCAAGTACCTCATCATATAATTCCGTTTCTTCCGGTGGTAATTTTTCTAAAATCAAAATACTATATCCCATAATCGGTGCAAGCAAATTATTAAACTCATGTGCGATACCCGATGTTAAGGTTCCCATTAACTCTAACCTTTGGTGATGGGCAAACTCTGCTGTCTGTCGATTCAATTCTTCCATTGCAGCATTTTTTTCCTGCAACAGTTCCACTTCCCGCAATGCCCGCTGACTACCGCGAAAAGTATTTAAAAGTAATATCACAAGGCTCACCACTCCTAAAAGTGCCGTTCCACCGTACACGATCAATTTCACCGTACCGGAACGCATCGGTCTGGTTATTTCGTCGTAGTCTGTTGATACCCCAATTGCAAGAACCCCATTGGTATTCTCTGTTGCCGGAACCACTGCCATTCGCGCCTCGTATGCCCTTCCTGTAGCACTGCTAACTGCATCACAAAAATCCATTCCTTCTTCTCTCTTCTCCTGTTGTGTCATTAGGAATTTCAACATACGGAATTTACGATCTTCTTCTGAAAAACTACTTATCTCGTCCACTACTACTTCACTCTCTAGACGGTGAACCAGCGCCTTGGCATCTGCATCCATCATAATAATCTCATTCTGCAGTTCCATGGACAGATTCGCTGTAATATCTTCATAAAATGTCGCTAAATTTACCAGCACTGCATACGTAGGTCGTCCTGCTTCTTCTTTTACAAACGCCATATAAATTGTGCCATCTCCGCCTATACAAGGGCGTACTTCCATATCACTCGCCGTATTCCCTTTTTCCAATAATTCATAATCTAAATTACCGCTTTGTGAAAATAGCAATTCGTCTTCTTCAAGAATTAAAATATCAGCAACCTTCTCATCCTGCCCCAGCAAACTTTGATTCAAAGCTTGTCGAAACGGCTCTTTCACTGTTCTATCTGCATTCCATACTTTTTCCGCATTTTTACACTCTTCATGCCCCATGGTATGGATTAAATTTTCCGTATATCGTGTCATTTGACTTTCTGCACTCAAATCAACTGACCTTGCAAGACTGATTAACTGGTTATCCGTATTCTGCAAAATCAGTGCACTATAATTCTGGAACATGCGAATTGTCAATACACTCCCTACAATAATCAAAAAAATCATGATACCTGTTACAATCATAACACGACGTCTTGCATGTACTGTTTTCTTCAAACCCTTTCCCCCTTGTCAATCCAAAAAAATTTGTTTATACTAGCATAAAGGATTCATAAACCGATGTAAAGAGGGAGACTTACCACATGGCAAATAAAGTACTTATCGTAGATGATGATGACGCAGTTCTTACCATGCTTTATAAGGTAATCAAAAGCAATGGCATTGATGCAGACACCTGCTCTAGTGGTGAAGCTGCCTTAGAAATGGTTACAAAGCACTCCTATGATTTGATTCTATTAGATATCAATATGCAGGGGATAGATGGCTTTCAGGTTGTAGAAACGCTCCGTAAACAGGGAATTCAGACACCTATTATTATTCTAAGCGGTCGAGTAGAAGATTATGATATGCTCTATGGCTTAGATATCGGTGCTGACGATTATATCACAAAACCGTTCAATCCAATTATCGTCGGTGCAAAAGTAAAAGCCCTTATCCGCCGTAGCCAAAACGGTTCCGAGGGAAGTACCGATATCATCACCGCTGGGCCTTTCCAGTATAATACGAGTACTTTGCGTTTTTATAAAAATGGAACTGAAATTCTTCTCTCTGCAAAAGAAAACGCCATTATGAAGCTTTTTATCGATAATGTAAATCGTATTTTCTCAAAAGATATGCTTTATGATTTGATTTGGGGCGAGAGCATTATTGATGAGAATGCCATTATGGTATATATCAACCGCCTCCGTGCCAAGATTGAAGAGAATCCAAGTAATCCGAAATATATTCAAACTGTACGAGGACTGGGATATCGATTTGTAGTATAACTATAAAATCCCGCCAGATTTGGTTAGCAGAATTATGTTCATTCTACTTCAAATCTGACGGGATTCTTTGTCTATATAGACTTCTCTATTTTTATTTTTCCTGCGGATACACAAGTCCCCACTGCTTACGAATAGCATCCATCGTTTCCATAACGAAAATACTATCCTCTAATGGCATAGACTTACTTTCAATCTCACCTTTTTGTATCTGCTCTACACACTCCACAAACTGATATTCATATCCGCTAATCTGTTCTGGTACCTCTACTCTCTTTACCAATCTGTCTTCTGTATCAAACACAGAGATGGATTGTGGATTATTAATATTTTCCACAACCATATATCCTTTATCACCATAAAAAATACCTTTACGATCTGAACGTGAATAAATGCCGTGTGTTAATACTGCCATACG
>JAFYQA010000107.1 GCA_017547315.1 Roseburia sp.
AGTGTCAAATCTCCAGATGAGCCAGAATGATTTCTATCATAAAGAAAAAGGACAACAGCGGATACTTAGTGTTACGATGACCGTTGTAAGCCATACAAAGCGTACCCATACAGAAGTAATAGAGGTATTATCGAAAGCAAAGGGAATTCAGTATATAGAAGAGTTATAATGTTTGTATTACAGAGCTAGTCATTAGTGCTGACTCGAACACATAGTGACTTAGAAGAAAGGATTGTTTGATAAAATATGAAAAGTACATTGATTAAAGACACGACAAAGGAAGAACGCATCGCACTTATTAGGGAGTGGGTTCCGGTAGAGGACGGATTAGAAGATTGTGAGATTGATTTGTGGGAGATGTATCGCGATTATATCAATGGCGAGCGAGAGATAGCGGAGATTAATGCAGCATTTGCAGCTGAATTTGAGGATTAGTAGTTGATAAATGTTAGGGGCACTTTATTTGTATAAGTGTTTAAAAGTGAAAAGAATATGCGAAAAATAATATTTCAATATGAAACAGAGACAATAGAAGTTTCAATTATAAAAAGTAATAGAAAATCCTTATCGATTGCCATCCAGCCGGAGGGCAGTCTTTTCGTAAAGGCACCTGTTGCATTATCCGATGATGAGATTTTAAAGTGGATAAAGTCAAAAACTGCTTGGATTATCCGGCAACGTGAAAAATTATTAAATCAACAGCGTGTTAATCCGCCAAAGAGATATGTGACGGGTGAGAAATTTTCTTATCTGGGATGTGAATATGAATTAGAGATACGAATCAGTGAAGGACGTGCCGGACTAGTGAGGATTTTGGAGAATAAGCTTGTTGTATTTTCTAAGACGGATAGTGAAGAAACGGTACAAAAAATTTTAAACAGCTGGTATGTAGAACAGGCGAAGATATGGATTCCAAAACGAGTTCGTTTCTTTGCCGGTCTGATGAGAGAAAGTTATAAAAATATTACGATTAAGAATCAGAAAAAACGTTGGGGAAGCTGCAGTAGCGATAGGAATCTAAACTTTAACTGGCGCCTTATCATGATGCCGGAGGATGTTATTGATTATGTAGTGGTGCATGAGTTGTGCCATTTAAAGCAGATGAATCATAGTAAAGCTTTCTGGAATGAAGTGGAAAAGATGCTTCCGGATTATAAAATTCGAAAAAAATGGCTGGATAAGCAAAATATTTCGTTATAATTTTTAAGTAAAATAGAAAAAGACTTTAAATCATAACGGTCATATGATATAATGTTGCATACTTATAGATGTAGAATGTTGTAGAATACAAAAAGGAGATTAGAATGATGAATACAAAAGAGTTTTTGTATGCAGATAAGGAACAACAGCTTATCCGTGCGAATCGTTTTATGGCGCTTGCAAATACGTCATATTATTTGTATGTAATGGTGATGTTGGTTCTTTCCGTAATGCAGGGAGTGAGAAGTGTAGGTTTTGCAGGCTTAATAGCAACGCTGGTTGTTATTGCACTTACCGTGACATGGATTGTATATAAGCGTAATCCAAAGAGTACGAAGATGAAATATCTCGCATTAGTAGGCTTATGTATGATCGGTTGGATTATTAGTTTTGCTTATAGTCAGGACTTTGCGGTAATTATTGGTATTTTTGTTATTATGTGTAGTGTTCTTTATTTTGAACCGAAATATTCGTTGATTGCAGGTGGTAGCTATACCGCAAGTGCGACGTTTGCAGTTTTTTATAAATTATCAACAAAACAGAATATTGGTGATAATACAGTTATGGATTTTATCTTTGTTATCAGTGCATTAGTATTGTTTACAGCGATTGTAACATTGACAACAAGTGTTGCGAAGGCATTCAATAATGATTCGACCGGTGCAGCAGCAGCGGAACAGGCTCGTCAGAAAGAAATCATGGACGATGTACTTTCCGTAGCAGAAGAGGTACGTAGCGGTACTGAGAACGCGATGGAGATTATTAATATCTTAAATGAGTCATCTGAAGTGGTAAATGGAGCAATGAGAGATATCTCAGACAGTACATTAAATACTTCCGAAAGTATTCAGACACAGACGACGATGACACAGAGTATTCAGGAGTCATTAGACATTACAATTGAAAGCTCCGAAAAAATGGTTCAGATGGCACAGCAGTCTGATGAGATGAATCAGCAGAATTTGCAGTTGATGGATTCCTTAAAACACCAATCTGGCATTATTGCTTCTACGAACAGTGAAGTAGCAGAGTCTATGAAAGCGTTGCAGGAACGTACTAATGCAGTAAAAGGTATTGCAGATACGATTTTCTCGATTTCAAATCAGACCAATCTTTTAGCGTTGAATGCTTCGATTGAGAGTGCAAGAGCTGGAGAAGCTGGTCGTGGATTTGCAGTAGTAGCAGACGAAATCAGACAGTTAGCAGAGAAGACTCGTGTAGAGACAGAGAATATTGCTAAGATTTTAGATGAGTTGTCTAAGAATGCAAAAGAAGCAGCTGATACAGTTGAACGTTCCGTAGAAGCTACTAACGTACAGGATGAAATGATTGAAAAAGTTTCTATGAGTTTTGAAGAAATGAGTAGAAATGTAAACGGATTGATTTCGGAAATCGAAAATATTGATGGACTGTTAGGAAGTCTTTCCGAAGCAAATAATCAGATTGTAGAGAATATTACAAACCTTTCTGCAACGACAGAAGAGGTAACTGCTTCATCCGTTCAGGCTACAGAGATCACTGTTGAGAACTTAAATCATGCAGAGCATGCAAAAGAGGAATTGACCAATATCCTTAATGTATCCCATCAGTTAGATAAATATATGTAGGACTTAAAGCATACATAAATTGTAACCAAAACAAGACGTTGAGAAAATAAACTTTCGTTTGTCGACATCTTAAAAAACGCACCGACCGCAGGATTATCTCGTTTATAATCTTTATAAGTGCAATATTTTAAACAGTAAATTTAGGTTATGGTTTCGAAAAGTAAAAAATTCTAATTTGCAGATGCCGGAAACGTGATATTTTGTCTCCACCAAAGGTTGGACAATTTGGAAGAACTATCTGCATAGACACGGACAGTGCCCTTGGAGGTTTCTTAGAATCACTTATAGGGGGCTTTGACAAAA
>JAFYQA010000108.1 GCA_017547315.1 Roseburia sp.
AATTTTAAAAACTACTTCTCTTTCTTCTCAAAACACCAAAAAGGAGACTGTTCCTGTATTACTTAGGACCCAATCTCCTCATCACCAATTATTCAATCTCAAACTCTTGCATTAATTGATTGCAATAATCTTTATCTTTGGTCACTTTATTGATGTCATCTACGCGGCCCGCAGATAACAACGCTTGAATGAGCTTCGAAAGAGAATCTCTTCCTTCTTCTCTTCCTTCTGCTTTACCTTCCTCGTAGGAAATCTCCTTTTCATACTCGATATGAGCCTGCTCGTCGTATTCTGTTAATATCATAGAGCGCACCTCCCCGCGATTGTCCCGTAAAATCTGCTCAAGGATACCATTTCTAATACACTCATCCGTTGCCATGTCTATTGCATCCTGGATACTATAACCATCTCCTAAATATACTCGTACACACGCAATATATTGCGCATATTCCCTAAGCATTTTACATCTTTCCATTATACGCTTATTATAGCCTAAATTAACATTCAAAACAACCGCCCTGCACTGAATCGCGGCGTTTTCTTTATTCATCCCTTTTGGAAATGAATCACTTAATTCAAGCACCTGACGTTCCGGCTCATTTACTGTTCCATTGTAGAATACCACAAACTGCGGATATGGTAATTCTATTTTTTTACTGCTATATAGTTTCTTTTCGTTCCCTACAAGTTTTTGATATAGTCTTGCAAAATAAAACAAACCTCTCAACGGAAGATTCAAACTAAATGTACTTTGATGCTCGTATAAGTTCAGAATATCACATATCAAAAATGACACATCATTCTTCATGCCCATATATACCACATCTTCCATTGTATTGATTTCAATATCATCCGGATTATTATAATCAGTATCATTGATTGCATTATACAATTCCAGCAAGTCCTTTTTATCTTTGAATACAAGTTTAAACAACCTGTCTTTATATTGTGTATTTACACAGACTGGTTCTAAATTATTGAAATTGCTCATAGGCATACCTCTCCCTTGGTATTTACTTTATTTGTTTTGGAATAAAAACGGCGAACTGCCACAGATAACAAAGTCCTCAACTTCTTTGTTAAAAGTTTAATTTTTGATAAAAGATGTAATACCACTATACCCTTGTTCTCCAGTATTCTCAAGATATAAAAATAGCATTCCAGCAACAAATACTCTCCACTGCCGAAATGCTATCTTCTTTCTTCACTGATATAAAATTTTCTTATAATTTCATGCTACAAAGCATCTTACTCGCCCTCGTTAGAACAACTGCCACACTTTCCACCGCAGGTTCCTCCATCCGGACAACCCACACATCTGGCGCCGCGTTTCTTTTCTTTTCGAATATAAGCAAGTGCTCCGCCTACGATTCCTGCAATCACTAATACAAGTACAAAATCTGTCATTTTACACCCCTTAATAATTATGCTGTTTTCTTCAACGCATGCTCAGCAGCAAACTTTGCTTCGTTTTTCTTAATAATTGCAACAATAATTCCAACGATTGCCACTACTGCAATAAGACCTGGTACAAATCCCGCACCTACAGAACCTGTCGTAATCAATGTACCAATCTGGTATACGAGGTAAGATACTGTATAGCCTGTTGCAAACTGTAAAGCTACTCCGCCCCAGAACCATTTTGCATTACCCATTTCTGAGTTCATAGCACCAAGTGCTGCAAAACATGGTGGTGTGAAAAGATTAAACATTAAGTATGCCAAAGCTGCTACTTTTGTTAATCCCATTGCCATCGCTACTGCGTTCCCGTCACCAACTAATGCAAGTTCTTCTGTGTCAATAAAGTTTGTAATTGCATAACAAACCGCAATTGTGCCTACTACATTTTCTTTCGCGATAAAACCAGTAACAGCCGCTGCTGCTAACTGCCATGCAGCAATACCACAAACAGGTACTAACACTACTGCAATTGGAGCTGCAATTGTTGCAAGAATCGATGTCGCTTCCATACCTTCTTCTACTAACTGCAACTTCCAGTTGAATGACTGCATAATTTGCACTACTGTATTGCAAACAAGAATAATTGTACCAGCTTTTACAATATATGATTTACCACGAGACATCATAGAAACAAATGCTCTCTTTAAACTTGGAAGTTTGTATTCCGGAAGTTCCATAATAAAGAATGATTTTCTAAATTTATGTCCTGTAATTTTATTTACTAATAATGCACCTAAGAAAATAAGTAAAATACCTACGAAGTACATCAATGTTCCAACCCATGAAGCATCTGCAAAAAATGCACCCGCAAATAACGCAATAACCGGCAACTTAGCACCACATGGCATAAATGGTGCTAACATTGCTGTTGCTCTACGTTCTCTTTCATTACGAATTGTACGACAAGACATAATACCCGGAATCGCACAACCTGTACCTACAACCATTGGAATAACCGATTTTCCTGATAAACCTACACGTTTAAAAAATGGATCAAGCACAACTGTCGCACGTGCCATGTAACCACAATCTTCCAATAATGCAATTAAGAAATACATTACCATAACAAGTGGCAAGAAACCAACTACAGCACCTACACCACCGATAATACCATCTACCAAAAGCGCATATAAGAAATCATTCGCTCCTACTAACAATCCGCCTACCCACTCCTGGAAAGTTTCAATCCAACCTACCAGCACATCTGCAAGCCATGGTCCAAATGTCGACTGTGAAATGTCAAACACCAAAAACATAACCACTGCAAAAATTACAAGTCCAACAAACGGATGTGTAATCACTTCATCAATCTTATCCTGGAAATTTATATCCTTTGTAAAAACTTTACGCGTCTCAACTTCTTTTACAATACCATTTACAAATGCAAAACGTTTTCTATCTTCCGCTTCTACTTCTGCTTTATTACTTAAATCAATATCACCCTGTACATAAGGTGCTTTCTGTACTTTTCCTTTTAATGATACTGCAACCTTAACTACCTCTGACAAACCTTTGTCACCCGAAGATGTTGATACTGTATTTACAACCGG
>JAFYQA010000109.1 GCA_017547315.1 Roseburia sp.
CCGGTGCAGGAAGAGATGCAGACTGAGAATACGATAGTTACGCCTCAGGAAAAATACGAAGAAGCTCTATCTGGGGGAGCAGATTTACAGTTTTGGTACGATGATGCCAGTTATGATACATATTTTAAAGAGATGGCCGTGAATTATTATGCGAAAACAGGTGTGTTAGTACAGCTTAATTATGTAGATGAGATGGATTATGTGGGCGAGATTTATAAAGCTACTATGGAAGAAGGAGTTTTTCCAGATGCTTATTTACTTTCCGGTGAGGAGTTAGAGAAAGCACATCTTTATGGTGTGGCAGGAGAGAATCGCAATGCAGATGAGTTTGTTGGAAATGTAGCAGAGAATGCGGTGATAGCATCGAAATGTCATGATAAAATATTTGGCTATCCATTGAGTTTTAATGTATGTTTGTTAGCATATAATAATCAATATTTCGAAGCAGCACCGGAGTCATTACAGGCATTGATTGATTATTCAGATGATAACGAGCCGGATGAGAATGTACAGTATTTGTTGGAGTGGGATGCATATGATCCGTTTTTTGGATTTTTGTTTGTGTCAGAGAGTGTAATGTTAAATACACAAGAGGTTGGTGTAT
Organism: Roseburia sp.; assembly: GCA_017547315.1. Next base: position 605 of record JAFYQA010000109.1, read on the forward strand.
TAGAAGCTACCTATAATGAGTCTCTATTAGAGCAATCGATGCTTTTCTTAGAAGAAAGTTTGGCATCTTTCTCGCTTCCGTTAGATACTGTTACAGAAGAATCTGTTATATCAGATGTTTTAAATGGTGTGACACTTTGTGCCATTGTAGATTCCGATTCGATTAAAGAATTACAGAATCCTTCTTATAATATTGCAGAGTTTCCTCGTTTGAATGAGGAATTGAATGCGAAATCAGCGGCACTTACAGATATGATTCTTGTGAATGATTATACGACAAAAGCGGAAGAAGCCGGAGCTTTTGCGAAGTATTTGACACTGGATAATTATGCGAGTGTATGGGAGATGACAGGTCATTATCCGGTACAGTTGCAAGCTGGGACAGATGAAAAAGCTGAAGTGGCATACCATGCTTATGAGAATGCAATACCTGCACCAAATTCACAGGATGCTGGAGGTTTTTGGATTCATATTAAAGATATGATTACAGAGGTTATCAAAGAACAGGATTAGAAATGAGCATAAAAGTAGAGAAAATCTGCTTTTATGCTTTTTTGTCTTGTATTACGGAAAAAAGTCCGTTAAAATATAGCTATCGGGCATTGAGGAACTCTTTCATTTTAACGAAAAGTGAAGGAGATGCAGATGAAAAAGTGTATAAGAATCGGTTGGATGATAGGGATATTAGTGTTGAATATTTGTGCATGCAGCCGTGATTCAGACATATATTTGGAAAAATACGAAGAAAATATATCAAAAACGCAAAGTACAGAAGCAGATGTAGGGAAGTCGCAACCGGAAGAGACAGAAGCTGTTGAAGACGAAGAAGAGCTGGTATATTATGTGTATATTTGTGGCGCGGTTGTGGAGCCGGGTGTATATAGCTTACCGGCGGGAAGTCGGATTTTTGAAGTGATTGAAGCAGCTGGTGGATTAGCAGAAGAGGCAGATGAGACATTTGTGAATCAGGCAGAACAGATTACCGATGGGATGATGATTCAGATTTATACGCGGGATGAGACAAAAGAACTTGCTGCAGAAAGTACAAGCAACGTAAATGGACCAATAGAGACAGAGGATGGCAGGATTGATATTAATATTGCTACGGTAATGGAACTTATGACATTGCCGGGGATTGGAAGTGCCAAAGCAGAAGCAATCGTTGCATATCGGGAAGAATGTGGTGAATTTTCTTGTATTGATGATTTGATGAAAGTTCCGGGGATTAAAGAAGGAATATTTCAGCAGATGAAAGAACACATTAAAGTAAAGAATTAGAAAGTGAAGAGTATTATGGCAAAAAAAGTGCTTGTTGTAGATGATGAGAAGTTAATCGTAAAAGGAATTCGTTTTAGTTTAGAGCAGGACGGTATGGAGGTAGATTGTGCATACGATGGAGAAGAAGCGTTGCGTATGGCAAAAGAGAATACGTATGACATGATTCTATTAGATGTTATGCTTCCGAAATTAGATGGTTTTGAAGTATGTCAGCAGATTCGTGAGTTTTCGAATATGCCGATTGTGATGTTGACCGCAAAGGGCGATGATATGGATAAAATTTTAGGATTGGAATATGGTGCAGATGATTATATTACCAAGCCTTTTAATATACTTGAAGTAAAAGCACGAATCAAAGCGATTATGCGTCGAACCAACGCTAGTCAGCCAAAGAAGGACAATGATAAGATTATTGAATCTGGAGATTTGCGTTTAGACTGTGAGAGTCGTAGAGCATATGTTCTGAATAAAGAAGTGAATCTGACTGCAAAAGAATTTGATTTGATAGAACTTCTCGTAACGAATCCAAACAAGATTTATAGCCGTGAGAATTTATTAAATTTAGTGTGGGGTTATGAATATCCGGGAGATGTGCGTACCGTGGATGTACATGTGCGTCGTTTGCGTGAAAAGATTGAGGATAATCCAAGTGAGCCAAAATACGTGCACACCAAGTGGGGTGTAGGCTATTACTATTACCAGAGCTAATTAAGGGGTAGGTATGTCTAAATTTAAATTAACAGATGTATTGAAGAGTCTGAAGTTCAGACTGATAATTCTATTTATTCTAATGGGAATTATCCCGGGAATGATTCTATGGGCAGGCGTGCTGAATTCTTATGAGCAGCGCGCTGTCTCTATTAAAACCAGCGAGATTTTAGGTCAGGCAAAGATTCTTGCGAATCAGATTGTTTCCAATGATTATTTGAATAATACAGGTTCTGTCATTATTAGTGCGGAATTGCAGCAGTTGTCGAATATTTATGACGGTAAAATTATGCTGATTAATAGCGGTTTCCGTGTAGTGAAAGATACTTATGACATCGACACCGGCAAGATTATTATTTCGAAAGAAGTGATTCAGAGTTATAAGGGAACGGATATTACGAAATACGATCCGGAAAGCCGTTATATTGAAATTGTTACACCTTTGATGAAAAATAATCCGGCCACAGGGGAGAAGACTTCTATTGGTGTTATGATGATTAGTGTGTCTACGGATAGCATTAATTTGAATATGGAATATCTGGGAACGAATATGTTTGTGATTCAGATGATTTGCGGAATTTTAGTAATTATTCTATCATTCTGGCTCGCCATACATTTAACGAAACCGTTAAAAGAGATGTCTCGTAGTATTGATGAGATAGAGACTGGATATGGTAGTGACAAACTGGTTGTGCATGATTATACAGAGACGATTGAAATTTGTGAGAAATTTAATTCTTTGTTGAATAGAATGAAGATTTTAGATGAATCGAGACAGGAATTTGTATCGAATGTGTCTCATGAGTTGAAAACACCTCTTACTTCTATGAAAGTGCTTGCTGATTCGATTAATTGCATGGGAGATGCACCGGTAGAATTGTACAAAGAATTCATGGAAGATATTGGGCATGAAATTGAACGTGAGACCAAGATTATTAATGATTTACTTTCTCTTGTAAAAATGGATAAATCTGCTGCAGATTTAAATATTTCGAGTCTAAATGTAAATGAATTGTTAGAGCAGATTTTAAAACGATTAAAACCGATTGCAGAAAAGCAGCAGGTAGAACTGGTATTAGAGAGTTTTCGTCCGGTAATTGCCGATGTGGATGAAGTGAAGATTACACTGGCATTTACGAATTTGATCGAAAATGCGATTAAGTACAATAATCCGGAAGGTTGGGTGCATGTATCGTTAAATGCAGATCATCAGTATATGTATTTGAAAGTGGAAGATAATGGAATGGGTATTCCAGAAGCAGATTTAGATCATATTTTTGAAAGATTTTACCGCGTAGATAAATCTCATTCGCGTGAAATCGGTGGAACAGGTCTTGGTCTGGCCATTACCAGAAGTGCTATTTTAATGCACAAAGGTGCTGTAAAAGTATTCAGTACAGAAGGTGAGGGTACTATTTTTAATGTGAGAATTCCATTAAAATATATTGTTTAGAATAGGAAAGTTGAGAGACCTATGAAAAAGAAGTTGTTTTTTCTTCTGACATTTTTTCTTGTATTGTGCACGGCAGGATGCAGCAGGGAGAATGAGATAGAAGGGTATCATATTGAATATTTAAATAGTTCAAAAGATGCGATTGTAAAGGTTCCTTATGAACCGGTAAGTTCCGATTTAAAAGGAATGATTGAAGAATTTTTAATCGTATTATGGTCAGATTCTGATAATGTGAATTATCGTAAGCCGATTCCAAATGATGTGGAGTTGATTAATTATTCGCTTGATGGAGCGATGCTTACGATTTGGCTGGATGTCGATTATTATAAAATGAATCAGGTAGAAAAAGTTTTGTGTTGTGCGTCAATTGTTCGTACAATGACACAGTTAGATGGGGTAGATTGCATCAGTTTTTACGTAGGGGATTCACAGTTAGTAGATGCACAGGGCAATCTGGTTGGTGCTTTATATGCAGATAGTTTTGTAGAAAATCCGGGTGCAACGATAAATTCTATATCGGAAACCAATCTGACACTATATTTTTCTAATGGACGTGGAAGTGCATTGATTGCGGAGAATAGAGATGTACATTACAGCAGTAATATGTCCATTGAAAAAGTAATTATTGAGCAGTTGCTGGATGGACCAGATACGGAAGGATTGAAATCCGCTATTCCATCAGGAACCAAATTGGTTTCTGTGTCTACCGTAGAGGGAACTTGTTATGTGAATTTGGATGCTAATTTTAGAAATCAGGATTATACCGTCATGGAACCGATTGTAATTTATTCGATTGTGAATTCTCTTTCAGAAATGTCTACGATTAATCAGGTGCAGATTTCTATAAATGGCGATAATAGCGGTGTATATAGGGATAGTTATAAGTTGAGTGATGCTTATGTTAGGGATTTGGATTATGTAACGACATTAGAGGCAGAGAAACAGGAATCAAGCGAAAGTACTGAGAATACAGAGACGACAGAAAGTATCGATTCGACGGAAGATATGACAGAAGAAGAGGATACTGAGTATTTAGAACCGGAGGTTTTATAAATTAGTGCGCTTGTCGCAGGAGAAAAAGAAGGAGGCGTAAAGAGTGCGTGCACGACCATTGTGCATTATGGCGTTAGGCTTTCTCTTGGGGATTCTTGTTGTATGGACGAAGAACAAGTGGATATTACTGCCAGTAATCGTTGTAGCGATTTTACTGGCAGTTTTTGCAAGTAAGGAAAGAAGCAGATTTTTCGGTTATGGAAAGTTGTTTTTTTACATCTCAGGCTTTCTTCTTGGAGCGTATCGTTATGGAATGCAACAGGAGTTTCGGGCAGAGTATGAGCCTTTGCTATATGATGGAGAAGAAGTAATCCTTCAGGGAAAACTGGAGGAAAAAGAATATAAGAATCAAGCATATCTATATTATTTAAATCATTGTTATCTAAAACTGAATTCTCAAATGGATTCGGTTCATTCAGAAAAAACAGGCAATACACAAGTGATTGCCTGTAATCAAGTAATTGTCGAGATGGACACGGAGGATGTTTCTATCGGCAAAATCTTAGTGCTAAAAGGCAGTGTGGCTGTCTTTCATTCGGCACGAAACGAAGGAAATTTCGATGAAAAATCCTTTTATCAATCCCAAAAAATTGATTTCAAATTGAAAAATGCGACCGTCGAAGAAGTGTATGGTAAGGCAGATACTTTTCGGGAGTCATTGTATTATTTAAAGCAGCGTTTAAAGAATGTTTATGCTACATGTATGGAAGCAGAGACAGGCGGAGTTATTACGATGATGGCGTTAGGGGATAAGTCTCTTATGGATGCGGAAATCAAAGAACTTTATCAAAAAGTAGGAATATCGCATGTTTTGGCGATATCGGGATTACATATTTCTGTAATCGGTATGACTATTTACAAATTGATGAGAAAATTATTTGGTTCTTTTGTGGTATCAGGAATTTTGGCAGGAGGTTTTATGTTTGCCTATGGCTGCATGGCAGGTTTTAGACCTTCCGCAACAAGGGCGATTATTATGTTTTTTATGATGCTTATTGCACAGATGCTAGGGCGCAGTTACGATTCATTGTCAGCATTGAGCCTGTCTGCGGGCTGCCTTTTGTGGGAGAATCCTTTCTTACTGGAGTATGCAGGTTTTCTATTTTCTTTCGGAGCAGTACTTGGTGTGGTAGTAGTTGGAAAGATTGTAGTGAAAACATTTGAAGAGCAGAATAAGCTACGGGATGCTTTGTATTCTAGTTTTTCGATACAGCTTGTGACGGTACCGCTGACTGCTTTTTTCTATTATGAAATACCGGTATATGGAATGTTGGTGAATTTTCTGGTATTGCCGTTGATGAGTGCGTTGTTGTTCTGTGGTTTACTGGGGGGATTTACCGGTTTACTGTGGCTAAATGGCGCTAAGTGGATTTTGCTGCCATGCCAGTGGATTCTATTGTTTTATCAGAAATTATCGAGTGTTATGCAGAGACTCCCCAGTGCTACATTAATCACCGGGCAGCCGGAACTTTGGCGGATGATTGCATTTTATAGTGTACTTGCAGTAGTTTTATATATGATTTGGAGATGGCAGAAAGCATGTGGTTATGTTGTTGTAGGTGTACTGCTATTGTCGTTTGTGTTATATCAGCCCCGGAATGGTATGGAACTGGCAGTGCTCGATGTGGGTCAGGGAGAC
>JAFYQA010000110.1 GCA_017547315.1 Roseburia sp.
ATCGCTTTATCGAAATGATTGACGACGGCGTTCGTGATTACAATAAAGAAGAGATTCATATCATCGATTTCGGCTGTGGCAAATCGTATTTAACATTCATTATGTATTACTATTTTACAGAAGTACGTCATATGAAGGTACAGATGTTGGGACTTGATTTGAAGGAAGATGTTATTAGAAAATGTAATGAGACCGCTCAGAAGTATGGTTATGAGAACCTGCGCTTTGAAATGGGTGATATTAATGGTTTTAAAACGCCATTTGATGTGGATATGGTTGTAACATTGCATGCCTGCGATACTGCCACTGATTTTGCGTTATATAATGCAATTTGCTGGAATGCGAAAATGATTTTTTCCGTACCGTGCTGCCAGCATGAGTTGAATAAGCAGATGCAGACCGATGACTTGTCCCTTTTGACAAGATATGGTATTGTAAAAGAACGTTTTGCGGCGTTGACGACGGATGCAGTGAGAGCGAATCTGTTAGAGGTCTGCGGTTACAAGACGCAACTTTTGGAGTTTGTGGATTTTGCCCATACACCGAAAAATATTTTAATACGTGCCATCCGAAAACCGGTGGTACCCGCATCTGTGAAGAAAAAGTACTTAGGCGAAGTGGAGGCTGTCATGAAAGAGTTTCATGTGACCCCAACCCTATATACACTTTTAGAAGAAAGTGGTAAACTGTAATCATGCGACAAGTATAAGAGCAAAAGTAGTAGAATAACTAGTAATAAGATGAGGAAAAAGAGACATGGAGAGCGAAATTTTTGAAATGTTTCCTGATAGAGAGACATTTGATGCATATTGGAATGAGAATTATGTTCCGGTTACTTATGAAGATGTGAAAGCAGCATTTGAGGAGTTTGTGACTTCTGTGGATGGACACATTTTTTTGTCAGATTATGAAGAAGGCGGATGTATTTCTAAAGCAGATTTTAAGGAGAATTTATCACAGGAAGCGCAGTTCACATTTCAGGATGGCCTGACAGAAGTGTTTTACGATAAGAATCCGGAACTATATGAAACAGCATTTGCGATTTTTGAAGAAGCACAGATGAATGGTGGTAAAGGAGCAGATATTTCACGTATTTATGGTGAGACATTCCAGCAGTTGTACCATGAGTTTTTAGATAGATTGTTTGATGAGAAAATTGCAAAATAAAGTTTAAAGAAAATGGAGAGAAGATGGCGACATTAGGAATTCCGGCAAATACCATAGCGGTATTGCAGAAGTATAATTTTAATTTTCAGAAGAAATTTGGACAGAATTTTTTGATTGATACACATGTATTAGAGAAAATTATTGCAGAGTCCCGTATTACAAAGGATGATTTTGTATTGGAAATTGGACCGGGTATCGGAACCATGACTCAGTATCTTTGCGAGAATGCGAGAGAAGTGGCAGCAGTGGAAATCGATAAGAATCTGATTCCGATTCTTGCAGATACATTGAGTGCATACGATAACGTAGAAGTTATCAATGATGATATTTTGAAGGTGGATATTAACCGACTCGCACAGGAGAAAAATGGTGGCAGACCGATTAAGGTAGTGGCGAACCTGCCATATTATATTACGACACCGATTATTATGGGATTGTTTGAAAGCCATGTGCCGATTGACAGTATTACAATTATGGTACAAAAAGAAGTGGCAGATCGTATGCAGGTGGGACCTGGTACGAAAGATTACGGTGCACTTTCTTTGGCAGTGCAGTATTATGCGAAACCGGAGATTGTAGCAAATGTACCGCCAAACTGCTTTATGCCAAGACCGAATGTAGGCAGTGCAGTTATCCGCTTAACTAGGCATGCTGAGCCACCGGTTCAGGTCGAGGATGAAAAAATGATGTTCCGATTAATTCGCGCGTCTTTTAATCAGCGTAGAAAAACATTGGCAAATGGTTTAGGCAATGCACCGGATATTCCGCTTTCTAAGGAGCAGATTCAGGAAAGTATTATCGAGCTCGGTGTTCCAGTAACGATTCGTGGAGAAGCGCTTACATTAGAACAGTTTGCGGCATTAAGCAATATTGTGACAGCGAAATTGAAGAAGTAGGATTTAGATAGAGAAGTGACTGTTATGTACGAAGAAGTCTATGGTGGCATAGCAGGAATGAGGTAGTAAGATGGAAGAATTAAAGAATGAAAATGTAGTAGAACAACGTCCAAGTACAAAGTATGGAAGAACGGCCTATCAGCAGCAGTTGCAGGAAGAGCAGGCTGCACAGGCAGAGTCGCAGCAGAACAATGCTCAGTCAGGGGAGGGATTACAGAACCCGTACCAGAAGAGTGAAAATATGCAGAGCGTAGAACGTCCATATCAGCAGTATACTGCATATCAGGAAGTAAAGCCGGCAGTGAAAAAATGGCCAGCGCATGTACTTATGGTATTGGTGGTACTTGCGACAATGCTTTCTTTTGCGGTTAATGTGTTTTTATCGCAGGCGTATAGTATGGGGAATACGTTGGAAGAAGTCGTTGATGCAACAATCGCACTTTCAGAAGAACCAACAATCATGGTATTGGCAAGTATTAGTGATTTGATTTTTATTGTGACGGTAGCATTGTTAGCAATTGATATCATACAACTTCGCAAAGCAGGTAAAAAGACTGGTGGGGCGATTGCGTTTGCCATTCTTTTACGTCCGGCATATTTTATCTGGAGAGCGCATCTTTTAGGAGAGAAAAAGGTGTTTCCTATCCTCTACGCAGTAATTGTTTATATGATTTCCATTGCACAGTATTACGTATTGCTTTCCGCATCTATGGATATGGTAATGCGAACTATGTATTAATTTTAGAGATGAACAAATCGAATGAAATCCTTCCTGTCACATATAATGTGTAGACGGGGAGGATTTTTTATGCGTAAAAGAAAGATAGAATCAGCTGTTAATTTTTTGCTGGGGATGTTGTTGATATTAGTGGTAATACCGGTGTTTATCAGTACATTTCTGGGAAGATTAGAGGCAGAAGACTTGCTATTTAATCAGCCGTTAGACGAGAACTCTGAGGTGGAATTAAAGCTACCTTTAATTGTGGCAAAGCAAATAAGTATTCAGATGCCACAAGAGGCGATAAAAGCACAAAGTGTGATTGCTCGAACACAATTGTTAGCAGCAATAGAAAAGGGAGAAAAGGAACCGTCTGGTTTTTCTATAAACGATTTACAGACGCTATGGGGAGAGCAGTTTGAGGAGTATTATGCGAAGTTAGAAAAACTTACGAAAGAAACAGCAGGAGAAGTTCTCCGGTTTGATGGGGCGTATATTTATGCTGCATATCATCAGGCGAGTGCCGGTGAAACACGAACGATGAGCGAATATTATGAGAAAAGTGCAATGCCTTATCTAAGCAGTGCAGTTTGCCATGAGGATACAACTGCACCGGAGTATTTAAAGGTTTTTTTCTGGACAAAAGAGGAGTTTGGTACGCTTTGTAATCAGGTGTTTTCAGAGAATGTGAACAGTGGGGAAGATATTCGGGTGATAAAGCGGGATTCTGCAGGATATGCGCTAGAAGTGCAGGTGGGACAAACTATGTATGAAGGGGAAGAATTTCGAAAAAAATTAAATTTGCCGTCGGCATGTTTTGAAATTACGCTGGTAGATGAGGATGTGAGAATTGTGACGATGGGGCAAGGACATGGTTTTGGATTGAGCCAGCATATGGCAGGGGTCTTAGCAAAAGAAGGAAAAAATTATAGGGAAATTTTGCAATATTTTTACAAAGAAGCAGCAATCATCGAATAAATGTATAAAAACCGGAAACACTATAGTTGTAAAAAACTATGGAAGGTGAAGGTTATGAAAAGAAATAAGGTATTTGATTTTTGGTTCAGAAAACAGTATGTAATCGCAGGATGTCTTGTTCTTTGTGCGGGCGTGGGAATGACGGCATTATATAACTATAATCAGGAACAGGAACGGGCAAGATTAGAGCAGGAATTGGTAGAAAACGAACAGTATGTAGTAGAGGAAACGCAGATGCAGGATGTATCATCCGTGGTTCCACCAAAGGAAAATGTAATTAATAAAGCAGTGGAGGATATCTTGCAGAAAGAAGATAGTGCTTCGGTGGA
>JAFYQA010000111.1 GCA_017547315.1 Roseburia sp.
AGTGCGTATGATAATACGTCTTCATCCTGCTGTTTGTACTGTTTCATTTCAGCTTCAAGCTTATCTAATTCTGGCTCAAGTAAGTCTGCATATCTGCATGTGATAGCATTCTTCTTGTCTTCACCAAGAACTTTGTCAACAACTTCTGGATTGAATGGTTTTACAGTCTGACCATATTTTCCAAGTAAAACGTCTTTTGTTTCTTTTGTAGCAACTTTATAACGTTCACCCATTAATACGTTAAATACAGCCTGTGTACCAACGATCTGTGATGAAGGTGTAACAAGTGGTGGTTCACCAAGGTCTTTACGTACTCTTGGGATTTCCTGTAATACTTCGTTGTATTTGTCTTCTGCGTTCTGTTCTTTTAACTGTGATACCATGTTAGATAACATACCGCCTGGTACCTGGTATAACAATGTCTTGATATCTACGCCAAGAACCTTTGGATTTAATAAACCGCTTGCTAATGCTTCATCTCTCATTGGACGGAAGTATTCTGCGATTTCAGCTAATTTGTTCTGATCTAAACCTGTGTCATATTCTGTACCCTTGAATGCTTCAACCATAACTTCTGTAGCTGGCTGACTTGTACCAAGTGCGAATGGTGACATAGCCGTATCGATAATATCACAACCAGCTTCTACTGCTTTCATACATGTCATAGCCGCTACACCTGATGTATAGTGTGTATGAAGTTCGATTGGTAATGATGTAGATTCTTTTAAAGCCTGAACTAATTCAGTAGCTTTTGCTGGAACTAAAAGACCAGCCATATCTTTGATACAGATTGAGTTTGCACCCATATCTTCAATCTTTTTAGCCATTTCTGTCCAGTACTCTAATGTATAAGCATCACCTAATGTATAAGATAATGCAACCTGTGAATGACCTTTTTCTTTCTGACAAGCTGTTACAGCTGTCTGTAAGTTACGCATATCGTTTAAGCAGTCAAAAATACGAATGATATCGATACCGTTAGCGATAGATTTCTGTACGAAATATTCTACTACGTCATCCGCGTATGGACGGTATCCTAAGATATTCTGTCCACGGAATAACATCTGTAATTTTGTATTTTTAAAGCCTGCTCTAAGCTGACGAAGACGATCCCATGGATCTTCTTTTAAGAAACGAAGGGAAGCATCGAATGTAGCTCCACCCCAACATTCTACTGCATGATAACCAACTTTATCCATCTTCTCGATAATTGGTAACATCTGCTCTGTTGTCATACGTGTTGCGATCAAAGACTGATGAGCATCACGTAAAATGGTTTCTGTTATTTTTAATGGTTTTTTAACAACTTCTGCCATGATATTCTCCTTTACTATTTATACTGCAAACTTTGTGCTTGCACAAATTTGCGTACAAAAAATCTTCGATATAAGGATTTTTTGTACTATACTCCAAAGATTGCCATGAATACACCGGCTGCTACTGCAGTACCGATAACGCCGGCAACGTTTGGTCCCATTGCGTGCATAAGCAAGAAGTTTGTAGGGTCTGCCTCTGCTCCGACTTTCTGTGATACACGGGCTGCCATTGGAACCGCAGATACACCTGCTGAACCGATTAATGGGTTAATCTTGCCGCCTGTGAGTTTGCATAACAACTTACCGAATAATACACCGGCTGCTGTACCAAACATGAATGCAATTAAACCTAATGCAACAATCTTTAATGTAGTTACATTTAAGAATGCTTCTGCACTTGTAGATGCACCAACAGATGTACCAAGTAAGATAACAACGATGTACATCATTGCATTGGAAGCTGTTTCTGTAAGCTGACGAACTACGCCTGACTCACGGAATAAGTTACCAAGCATTAACATACCAACTAATGGTGCTGTTGATGGAAGAATCAAACAAACAATAATTGTAACAACGATTGGGAATAAAATCTTCTCAAGTTTTGAAACCGGACGAAGATTTGCCATTTTGATCTTACGCTCTTCCTCAGTTGTAAACAATTTCATAATTGGTGGCTGAATAACTGGTACTAATGCCATGTAAGAATATGCTGCCACGGCAATCGGTCCCATAAGTCCTGACTGACTTAATTTACCTGCAAGGAAAATAGAAGTAGGACCATCGGCACCACCGATGATAGATACTGCAGCTGCTGCTTTATCATTGAATCCTAAAAGAATTGCCATGAAATAAGCACCGAAAATACCGAACTGTGCTGCGGCACCAAGTAAAAAGCTGATTGGGTTCGCAATCAGCGGACCAAAGTCAGTCATCGCACCTACACCCATGAAAATAAGGGACGGTAAGATTGACCACTCATCTAATACATAAAAGTAATGTAACAAACCACCGACACCATTGCTCATCTCTTCTGGAGTTGCAAAAATATCCGGATAGATATTAACAAGTAACATACCAAAAGCGATTGGAACTAATAATAATGGTTCGAAGCCTTTTGCGATTGCAAGGTATAAGAATACACATGCAACAATAATCATAATGAAGTTACCAACTTCAAGGTTAAAGAAGGCTGTCTGGTGAAGGAGGTTGGTCATTGTCTCCGTAAAATAACTCATAGTTATCCTCCTAAATTATAATTATCAATTAGTTCATAGTAGCAAGTAATGCGCCAGCTTCGATCATATCACCAACATTTACGTTAATGCTTGCAACTGTTCCATCCTGTGGAGCAACTACTGGTGTTTCCATTTTCATAACTTCAAGAATTACGATAGCTTCGCCTCTCTTAACAGCTGCGCCTGCCTGTTTCTCTACTTTAAATACTTTACCTGCTGCACCTGCTTCGATTTTGATGCTTCCTGCACCACCTGCTGGAGCTGCTGCCTTTGGAGCTGCTGGAGCTGCAACTGGAGCTGCTGCACGTCTTGGAGCTGCTGCTGGTGCTGCTACGCTTCCGTTTTCTTCTACTGTAACATCATAAACGTTTCCATTTACGGTAATTGTATAGCTTTTCATCTTATAATCCTCCTAAAATATGTATCTCTCTAACGTCTGTGAATTGAACGTACTACGAATGAATCTGTAGAGGTTCCTTCACTTGCAGCAATCGCTGCTGTAATAACTGCAACTAATTCCAAATCGTCCGTAAGTGGAGCTTCTTCTGCAACTTCCGGTACATCATTTGTAACAACTGCTTCTACTGTCTGTTTCTTTTTACCAATGTTCTGTAAATCTCCGATGAATCGGAAGCAGTAAATAATTAAGCTGATAAGAATAAGTACTCCAAATACAGTACCCATACCCATTAATGTATTTAATGCAGCTTTTTCCATTTTTTCGCCCATTGTGTAAACAAAATCTACGCCTACGTCAGTAATCACAAGCTTTTCTAATTCGTAATCATAATTTAATACGAAAGAAACAACTACCTGACGTCCCGGATAATTTACATACTGGTCTACTGTAACTGTTTTATTTGCTTTTGCAATAACAAGTTCATCTAATCCCTGATATTCGCCGAGTTCTGCTGTAGTTGCTACCCAGCCTTCGATAAGTTTCGCTGTAAGTTCATCTGTAACCGTTGATAAAACCATAGCGAGCTCATCTGTCGAATATGCAGCAAGCTGTTCAACGTTTGTAACTGCAAGGTTTTCTAAATCACTATAAGTATTACCATAGTAATCTTCCTTTGTAGGATCACCGCCACATGCAGCCATTGTTAAAACAGTAAAGATAAGACAAAGCAGCAAAGATAATTTCTTCTTCATATACTTCACCTTTCTAGTTCTTATTTTGTTCCGTGTTTCTTATCTGGTGTACCTACACATTTTGTGTAAAGCATTTCGAACGCTGCTACAAGGTATTTTCTTGTATCTGCTGGCTCGATAATTAAGTCAACATAACCACGTCTTGCTGCTGTAGTAACATCAGACTGTAATTTGCTGTATTCTGCAGCTTTTTCTGCTAATACATCAGCTGATGCATCTGCGTACATAATCTTAGCTGCCATTTCAGCATCCATCATACCAACTTTAGCATCTGCCCAAGCATATACTAAATCAGCACCGATTGATTTTGAGTTCATTGTTACATATGCGCTACCGAAAGCTTCGCCAACGATTAAGTTTACTTTTGGACATGTTGCAGAAGCAAATGCAGATGTCATTCTTGCAAGAGCTTTTGCCAACTTTCTTTCACCACATAATGTAGCTTTGAAGCCTTTTGTATTTGTAATAGATAATACTGGAATTTCAAAAGCATCACAGAAGCTGATAAATTCAGCAGCTTTATTACATCCTTTTGCAGATAAAACAGCGTCAAACTTCTCTACTTCTTTGCCTTCTTCATCATAAACTACTGTACAGTTTGCTACTGCACCAACTGTCATACCGTTTAATTTGATAAAGCCTGTTACCATGTCTTTTGCATAGTTTGCTTTTGTCTCAAAGAATACGTTGCTGTCTGAGATTTCGCTTAATAAATATCTAGCATCGCCTCTCATAGCATCCATAGATGCACATGCACGGTTTAAGTCATCTAAACATTCATCTGTATAGATATCACTTTCGTTGTTCATTGGAAGCATGCTTACTAATTCACGAATCTGACCTAAAATATCATCTTCGCTACCTACTGCATCGATGCAGCCTGTTTCTTCACTCTGGTATGCAGCTGAAGAAGTATCGCATTTATCGATTCTGTTACCTTCGATTGCATTTGGAGAGTTGATGAACATTTTTGCTTTCTTCTCTTCCATGAATGCGAAGTCTGATAATGCTGGAACTACTGCAAGACCACCACCACAGTTACCAAATACTGCACTAATCTGTGGAACTACGCCTGAAGCTTCTACTTCTTTTGCATAAATCTGGCCGAAACCATCTAATGCATCTACAGACTCCTGTAAACGCATACCTGCACAGTCGATTAAGCCAATAACCGGTGCGCCCATTTTCATTGCCATGTCATAAACATTTGCAATTTTCTTTGCATGCATTTCACCAATTGTTCCGTTTAAAACAGAAGCATCCTGGCTGTAAACGAATGCTAAACATCCATTGATTAAACCATGACCAGTGATAACACCATCAGAAGGTGTGCTTGTACCTGCAAGATTAAAATCTGTATTTCTTGCAGTTACGAGAGAACCGATTTCCATGAAACTGTTCTCATCGACTAACTTGAGAATGCGCTGCATTGCCAAGCTATCTTTGTTAGTACTCATTCTTTTTTCCTCCATCTATAAATTTACTTGCAATTAGTAATAAAATTACAAATTCCGCTATTTTGCATTGTATAGCTTTCTTCTGGAAATTTCAAGTACATTGTTACTATTTTAACGCTATATTTTGCGTTTTTTTTCGTATTTGGTACTAAATATCTATATTTTTCTTCAAATTCCCTCCACAAAAATGGTCACTATCATTTTCATACACCACACAAAGTCGATTTTTGCCACTTCATCTATAGTTAAAATCTTATATTCGCGTAAAACGGTGTCATCTATTGTAATAAATACACTTCCTATTTGAGTATCCATCGCAACCGGAGCATTTAACTGTTGCTTCACCTGATATGACACCTTTACTTCCTCTTCTTTTGCAATTAAAAGTTCCTCTATTCCTGTCACTTCTCCCAATTTTACACCAGTATAAGTATCTACTCCAATCCGTTCCCCCTGTCCGTTTTCTACTATTATAGTGCCGATTTCTTCTAAATCAATTTCCATCTCATTTAAGTTTACCTTTTTGTAATGTTCAATTCCATACTGCATCAACTTTTTACTGTCCGACCATTTATAAGTACGATTATTCGGCCATCCACAAGCAAGCAGTGCCACAATATATGTTCTGTCATCTCTAGTCAATGCTCCCACGTAACAATACCCAGCATTTCCTGTAAATCCGGTTTTCCCCGAAAATGCTCCCTGCATCATATCCAAAAAAGCATTCCGATTCACAACACTATAATTTCTCCCACTGTCTATTTCACAAAAACTATAATTTTTGGTAGCTGTAATCGCTCGAAATTCTTCCCATTTTGCGGACCGCATCACACAATAACGCATCAAAAGTGCCAAATCTTCTGCCGTTGTATGATGAAAACCATTTTCATCCGTTCCGTCAAGCCCGTTTGGTGTAATAAAATATGTATCCAGACACCCGATATCTTTTGCCCTTTGGTTCATAATCTTGGCAAAGTCTTCTACACTCCCGGCAATATGTTCTGCAATCGCAACTGCACAATCATTATACGACTCTAACATCAGTGCATACAGCAAATCAATCATATAAAAATGCTGTCCTGCTTCCGTACCAAGATGTACCTTAGGTGCAGACGCTGCCCGCACTGAAACTTCTACTACTGCATCCGGCTGGCTGTACTCTAATGCCAGAATACAAGTCAAAATCTTCGTTGTACTAGCATTCGCCAAAGCATCTGTGCCATTTTTTGCATACAAAATTCTCCCCGAATCCGCGTCCATCAAAACTGCCGCTTTCGCATATAACTCTGATTCTTTCGGTGCACTTTCTTGATTTGTGGCATAACATATCACCACATCCTTACTTAATAAAAGTACAAGGCACAGTATCGTTACCAAACGCTTTATTATCTTATTCATATTTTCCCTCTTTGCATTCTCTCATCATCTAAACCTTATGCAAAAAAAGAATTTGTTAGGACTCTTTTTGTCTATATTAAAGGTGCATCGCTACAAAGAAAAAACTCCCTGAACACATGTCAAAAAAACATGCATTCAGGGAGTTCAATTAAATTTCCATCTTAACTTTTGCTTCTTCTTCTGCTTCCTGCTTGAATTCTTCCATCTGAACCGGGTTCATAGATGGAAGTTCATCAATTGATTGAACGCCAAAACTTCTTAAAAATTCCTCAGTTGTTCCAAATAAAAGCGGACGTCCCGGTGCATCAAGTCTTCCCAATTCACACACCAGGTTGTATTCCATAAGCTTACTTACTGCATGGTCACAGGATACACCTCTAATTTTTTCTATCTCCACTTTTGTAATCGGCTGTTTATACGCAATAATCGAAAGCGTCTCTAATAAAACCTCCGTCAAAGCATGACGTTTCGGCTGTTTTGCAATACGAATGAGATACTCATACATCTCACTTTTCGTACACATCTGATAAGAACCATCTAATTCGATAATTTGTAATCCGGTAGAATCATCTGCATAATGCTCCATCATACGCTCTATAATTGCTTTTGTCTTTTTCTTGTCTAATTCGATTGCATCCGCAATTTTCTCTAACTCAACAGATTCTCCCATTGTAAAAAGAATTGCTTCAATAATCGCTTCATAATTCTTATTTTCCATAACTTTTACTTGTACTCTTATGCAACAATCTTAGACTGAATATGGATATCATCAAATGTTTTATCCTGAGTGATAAATATTTTACCCACTTTCATCAATTCAAGAATCGCCAAAAAAGTAACAATAATCTCCATTTTACTTGACTGTGCTTCTAATAAACTGCGGAAACTGAAATTACTGTGCGTCAGACAATAATCCTCTAGTAACGCCATTTTATCAGATAAAGACACTTCTTCTTTTTCAATCTTACCAAATTTTGAACGAACAGGATCGATTTTTTCTACCTGTTTTTTCATAACCGATTTGAAAATATCATTAAGTTTCGCCAATGTCAAGTCTGACACTAGTTCCTTTACATCAACCGGCTGCTCATATTCCGCTACTTCTGCCGGAATTGTCGGCTCCTTGAAAAGTACCTTCTGTGCATCCATCTGACGGTCACGAAGCTCATATGCCATACACTTGTACATCTTGTATTCTAATAATTGCTGAACCAATTCATTTCTTGGATCTTCTACCTCTTCATCCTCTGTCGGGACAGCTGGAAGAAGCATGCGTGACTTAATATCTATCAAAGTCGCAGCCATCACTAAGAATTCCGACATAACGTTTAAATCATTACGCTTCATCTCAGCAATATACTCCAAATACTGTGCCGTAATCTCTACGATTGGAATGTCATAAATATTCACTTTATTCTTATCCAGTAGGTGTAATAATAAGTCTAATGGACCTTCGAACACCTGTAACTTTACGGTAATACCCATGCTCTATCCCTCATTCTAATTGTCAACCGAAAATTGTGACAAGTAAACATTCACATTGTTTTGCACCATAGATTGTACTAGGTTTTTCCAAAAAATTCAAGTCCTCAGTCACAAGATTTAGTGTTTATTTTTCAAAACATCTACTATAATTAGTACCCTACAGATTGACATATTATACAGGCTTTGTCGATAAAATATAGAAGAAAGCCTCAAAAATATGGAAAGGAGCATACTATGACGGGTTTTGTCACATTGTTTCTTAGTATCTCTTTATTTGTCGCACAATTCACCCATACTGCCATCCCAATCCTACATACAACATTTCCTACTTCTTTTAATAACGAAACAGACACTGGTAATGAATTGTCAACCACTGCAATATCCAGCAACGACAATTCTCTTGGTCTCACCTGCGGAAGTGCAATTTTAATGGAAGCTTCAACCGGGACGGTTATTTATGAAAAAAATGCAACTGAACCGTTCCGCCCTGCCAGCATCACCAAGATTATGACCTTGATTTTAATTTTTGATGCCCTTGCAGAAAAAAGAATTGCTATGGAAGATACCGTCACGGTATCGGAATACGCTTCTAGTATGGGTGGCTCTCAGGTTTAT
>JAFYQA010000112.1 GCA_017547315.1 Roseburia sp.
AAAGAACGTGTAGAAGGAATCACGCTTGCACAGGTAGATGAGAACCGCAGACCGATTCCGGGAACAGAAGAATATTATGAATGTGATACATTATTATTATCCTGTGGCTTGATTCCTGAGAATGAATTATCACGTGAATTAGGCGTAGAGATGAATCCGGTTACTTCAGGTCCGATTGTAAATGAATGCTTAGAGACCAACGTGGAAGGTGTATTTGCTTGTGGTAATGTACTTCATGTTCACGATTTGGTTGACTTTGTTTCACAGGAGGCAGAGGCAGCAGGCAAGCATGCAGCAGAGTATGTAAAAGATGGCAAGCAAATGTCCGGAAGAGATATTCCGATTGTTGCAACAGCAGGTGCAAGATATACTGTTCCAAAGACGATGAATCCTGAGAGAATGGAAGACGCACATACCGTACGTTTCCGTGTAGGTGATGTATATCAGAATTGTTATATCTCTGTTTATTTTGATGAGGAGCGTGTGCTTCATAGAAAGCGTCCGGTAATGGCACCAGGTGAGATGGAGCAGGTTGTACTGAAAAAAGAGCAGTTACAGGCATATCCGGATTTGAAACAGATTACGATTAAGATTGAGGAGGCATAACATGGAGACAAGAGAATTAACCTGTATTGGCTGTCCAATGGGATGCGCCCTTACTGTAGAGTTAGATGGCAATGAAGTGGTGTCTGTAACAGGACACACATGTAAACGCGGTGAAGATTATGCGAAAAAAGAAGTAACCAATCCGACTCGTATTGTTACCAGTTCGGTAGTGGTTACAGGAGGAACTTTAGCAGCAGTATCTGTTAAGACACAGTATGATATTCCAAAGGGCAAAATTTTTGATTGTGTAAAAGCATTGAAGGAAGTTGTAGTGAAAGCTCCGGTGAATATTGGCGACGTAGTAGTGGCTGATGTAGCAGGAACTGGCGTAGATGTAATTGCTACAAAAAATGTACTGGAAGTTTAGAAAATGTTATGATACAATAGCGAAGTTATTAGAGTTTAGAGCCTGTGCTAATAGCACGGGCTCTTTTCATTACCGAAAAGAGTACTATGAATGTGAACTCTTATTGATATACTATAACGAAAAATGTGAAAGGTGAGAAGAGAATGGGATTAGAGATGATTGAAGCAGGGTGGCTTTCTATTTTGCCGCCGATTATTGCGATTGTGCTGGCACTTATTACGAAGGAAGTTTTTTCGTCGTTGCTAGCAGGTATTTTTTCGGGAATGCTGATTTATTGTGCACATAGCGGTGATAGTGTGTTAAAAGCGATTAATTATGTCTTCGACATGATGGCAAGTAAGATAGGGGATAATGCGTATATGATTTTATTCCTGACGTTGCTTGGTTCGGTAGTCGTGGTTGTGAATATGGCTGGCGGTTCAAGAGCCTACGGACGCTGGGCAAGTGGAAAACTTAAGAGTCAGGTGAGTGTTAAGTTAGCGACTGCATTGCTTGGTGTAGTGATTTTTATTGATGACTATTTCAACTGTTTGACAGTTGGTACGGTTATGCGACCAATTACAGATAAACATAAAATTGCACGAGAGAAACTGGCGTATATTATTGACTCGACAGCGGCACCGATTTGTATTATAGCACCGATTTCCAGCTGGGCGGTAGCGGTATCTTCAGAAGTAGGCGAGGTCGGCGGTTTGAATGCATTTATGCAGACCATTCCGTACAATTTATACGCACTTTTGACATTGGCAATGGTATTCTTCCTCTGTGTAACTGATTTTGATTTTGGACCGATGAAAAGAGCGGTTGAAGAGGCAAAGACAGCAGAGTTTGATGAAGTAGAAGAAGAGAATGAGATTGAAGGTCTTACCATTTCTCCAAATGGAAGTGTGTTAGACCTTGTAATTCCGATGATTGTCCTGATTGTGTGTTCTATCTTAGGAATGGCATATGTAGGAGGATTTTTCAGTGGTGTAGATTTTGTAACTGCAATCGGTGAGAATCCAACGGTTGGCTTGACATTAGGTGCATTTGCATCATTGTTGGTAGCATTAGTAATGTATATTCCAAGAAAATTAATGACATTCCGTAATTTTATGGATGGTGTAACTACAGGTGCGAAATACATGGTATCTGCGATTATGATTTTGGTTTTTGCGTGGTCATTAAGTGGTGTATGCCGCGAAATGATTGGTACCGGTGAATTCGTGAGCGGATTGGTGAAGAGTTCGGATCTTTCACTTGGATTTATGCCGTTACTAGTATTTTTGGTAGCATCCTTCCTTTCATTCTCAATGGGAACTGCATGGGGAACTTTCGGTATTTTGATTCCAATTGTATCCATGATTTGTGTTGGGGCAGAAGGAGCAGCGGTTTTAATTCCAACGTTAGGAGCTACTTTAGCTGGTTCTGTATTTGGTGATCATTGTTCACCAATTTCGGATACTTCTATTTTGTCATCAACAGGTGCGAACTGTAATCACATTGGACATGTTGAGACACAGATTCCTTATGCATGCCTTGTGGCTGGCATTTGTATGCCGGGTTATCTTGTGGCAGGATTTGTGGGAAATCCATGGATTCCGCTGGTGGTATCGTTGGGATGTCTTGCGATTGCAATTGCAGTGATTTCTATGTGGCAAAAGAAAAATTAATATAGAAATGTTTAAATAGAAAAACCACCAACAAAGTTCATCTGTTGGTGGTTTTTGTTTTATAAGTATTTCTTTAATTCTGCGATTAATTCATCGTATTCAGCGTCTGCTAAGAACTTCTGCTGTGGGTTCATTGCAAATACGCCGCCCCATTCGAATTCATCTGTGTATTTTGGTACAAGATGGAAATGAAGGTGATGTCCTGTATCGCCGTAAGCACCATAGTTTACTTTCTGTGGTGCGAATGCTTTGTGGATAGCTTCTGCAACGTGGTTTACATCTTCGAAGTATGCTGCACGTTCTTCAGCTGTTAATTCAACCATTTCACTTACATGTTTTTTGTGAGCTACGATAACACGACCTTTGTGGCTCTGTTCTTTAAATAAATATACTTTTGATTCTGGAAGTTCGCAGATTTTAATACCAAAAGCTGCTACTAATTCGCCTTCCTGACAATATGCACAATTGTTCATTGGTAAAACCCTCCTGTAAATTTATAAAGCTTACTTTTTCTTATTTCTGGTTAAAGTGGATAGCGAAGCCAGAGATTTCATCCTGCATATAAGCAAAGATTAATTCTCCATTAGCGTTGTATTTGTAAGAAGATTCATCAAATACAAATCCACGTTTCTGTAAGTGGTAGATTGCTCTTTCTAAGTAGTTTGTGCCGATAGCGATGTGTCCGTGTTCGCCAGGTCCTTTACCTTTCATAACTTCGAACATACCACCAACGAAGATTGAGCTGTTACCTGGTTTTACTGGTAAGCTTGTAAGTAATCCTAACTTATCAGCAGAAGCTGCAGCACAGTTTTCGCAAGCGTTGTTGATACCAACGTGACGAAGTTCGAATCCTAACATAGTAGAAACTGCTTCTTTTGTAAGAGCTGTGATACCATCCCAGTCTTTTGCATCTACTAAATCTTTGCTAACCATCCAAGAACCACCACAAGCGATGATTTTCTTGAAGTCAAGGTAGCTCTTTAAGTTTTTCGCATTAATACCACCTGTTGGCATGAATTTCATTTTTGTATATGGAGCTGCCATAGATTTGATCATGTTTAATCCGCCAGCTGCTTCAGCAGGGAAGAATTTAACAACATCAAGTCCTAATTCGATAGCAACTTCAACATCACTTGGGTTAGAACAACCTGGTGTGATAGGAATATTTTTTTCTACACAGTATTTAACAACTTTTGGATTTAAACCTGGGCTAACGATGAATTTAGCGCCTGCTGCAACAGCACGGTCAACCTGTTCTGTTGTAAGAACGGTACCAGCACCAACGAGCATATCTGGGAACTGCTCTGCCATAATGCGGATAGATTCTTCAGCAGCGTCTGTACGGAATGTAATTTCAGCACATGGAAGTCCACCGTCACATAAAGCTTTTGCTAAAGGTGCAGCATCTTCTACGTTATCCAATGCGATAACTGGTACAATACCAATTTTGGAAATTTCTTCTAATACTTTGTTCATGGGTATCTTCTCCTTTTTATAAAATGTGTCAGCAGTGCTCCTGCTGCAAATTTTGAAATAATGTATTATGTAGGCATAAAGTACTGCAAAATAATACAATTTAATTATATCATCTGAGATGGCCTTGTCAACAAAATTATCGTACTAAAGTACGGGTTTTAAAGGTTCTGAATAATTACGTATAAATATTGGTAAAGTGTTTATACTAGCTGTGTAAGCAGAAAAATCTGTGAAAAGAAAAGGAGATGGATTCATGAAAAAGTGGAAACAGTTTTTTGCATGTATGGTCTTAGTGTTATCATTTAGTTTATTGGCAGCATGTGGCTGTGGAACTGGCGGTGACAACGCAACAAACACAGAAAATACAACCAATACGCAGAACACAACAAACACACAGAACACACAAAGACCGAACAATAATGTAACAGACCGAACAGAAGCAGTTGAAGACACAAATACGGTAAACGGAACAGAGGATGGATTATTAAACGATGCCGGCAATGCAGTAGGTGATGTAGTAGATGGTGTCGGAGAGGCTGGAAAAGATGTTATTGATGGTGTACAGAATGGCGTTGATAATATGACAGGAAATAATAATAATAACGGCGGTAATAATAGCAGAATGCCTTAAGAAAAAAAGGACAGGTACGTTCCGAAAATAATAGAGGAACGTTACCTGTCCTTTTGTTATTGTTAAAATATTTTAAATTTCGTATCCAATCATCAAACCGCCTTTTTCAGCATAGAAGCTGCAAAGTGCGCCGGTCTGACCTAAAATTACCTGAGCATTTGGGAACTCTGCTAAAGCCATATCCTTTAATGCAGAAGCTGTTTTTTCGTTGTAACAGTGGTCGATTAATAATTTACCACCATTGTAACCAGCTTTTTTCATATTGGAATAAACCGTTGCAAGAGCTTTCTTTTCGCCACGGCATTTGTCTGTTGGATTTAATTTACCGCCAGTTGCATCGCCAACCATACGAAGTCCTACAAGACCAGCGATTTTTGCAACAGCAGGACTCACTCGTCCGTTGTTGGCAAGGTTATGTAATGATTCTAAGCAGAACTGTAAAGTTGTGTGATTGTCTCTGTAATCGATAAGTTCTTCACAAATCGTCTCAAACTCTTTACCTGCTGCTACTAATTCTTTGATTTTTTCTAAGTGAAGTTTCATTTCACTTCCGGCTGTTAAACTATCTAAAACAAATACTTTTGCTTCTGGATGGTCTTCTTCGTACTGCTGTTTTGCAGTCATAGCTGCATTATAGCTTCCTGATAAAACGCTTGTGATAGTTACACAGTAGATTTCATCGTATCCTTCGAAAGCATCTAAGTAATCGCCTACACCTGGACAAGCGGTGCCGGAACGTCCTTTGTAAGTGCTTAATTCTTCTACCATTGCAAAGACATCCGTATCAGGAGTATCTACATATTCCTTATCGTTTGTTATAATTCTAAGTGGAACGGAAGCAAAGTCGGCATCGTTCATGCTATACATGTTAGATGCAGAGTCTGTAATGATTTTGACTTTCATGAGTCGTTTCCTTTCTTTTGAAAATAGTATTCGATAAAATTCCATATGGTTTTAAAAACTACATTATATATTTAAGGGTACTATATAAATCTTTGGGTGTCAAGGAAAATCAGCAAAATATGGTAAATTGTATTTGGCTTAGAAAATGGATGTATATATTAACAAATAATTAACAAATCCATGGTATTATAATATAATTCTATCGGGATGAAGTGAGAGAAAAATGAAGTAGGATGTAAATGAATCGTTTAAAGGAGAAGGTATATGTTTCATATTTTAGTGGTAGAAGATGATAAAGATTTAAATCGTACGGTATGTTCATATTTGAACCAGAATGGATTTGAGGCAAATGGAGCACTAGAGCCGGAGGAAGCGTATGACATGATGTACGAAACCGTATATGATTTGATTATTTCAGATATTATGATGCCTGGAACGGACGGTTTCGAATTTGCAGAAAATGTAAGAGATATCAATAAAGAAATACCGATTATTTTTATGACAGCTAGGGATGATTTTGAGTCAAAGCGTAAAGGATTTCGACTCGGAATTGATGACTATATGGTAAAACCAATTGACTTAGAAGAGTTGTTGCTTAGAATAGAAGCACTTCTTCGCAGAGCCAAAATTAATACAAATAAAAAATTAGAAATCGGAAAATTAGTATTGGATGCGGAAGAACATAGTGCATATTTGGATGGAGAAGAAATCGTTTTAACAGTAAGAGAATTTGATATTCTTTATAAGTTGTTGTCTTATCCGAAGAAGACTTTTTCACGTACCAAGTTAATGGAAGAGTTCTGGGATGCAGAGTCACTTTCTGGACCACGTACGGTGGATGTGTATATAACAAAAATTCGTGATAAGATGTCAGCCTGTGAGGATTTTGAAATTGTAACAGTACATGGATTGGGATATAAGGCGGTAATTAAATAAATACCACATCCCTGCAGTTTATATACAGATGAGAATACGAAGGTGATTATTATGAAAAAAAAGCTAATGAGATGGTTAAGCCGATTTTGTATGGGGATTGCGCTATTTTCTTTTATTGTAATTTGTAATTTTATTCTGTTTTTTAGTTATGAAAAGCAATGGCACTTAAATGGAAATTACGGAACTTTGATTGTAATAGGCAATATTATTTTCTTGGCAGTACTTTTTACGATTGCAGATAGTGTGTATCATTATGTGTCGGTTAAGAAGCCGATGAAACGTATACAAAAAGAACTCGATAAAGTAGTAGCGGGAGATTTTTCTGGGCGGATTGATTATATCAAAGGGCCGGATAGTGGTAATGAGATTGACGAGGTTATCACACTTCTGAATGATATGATACAAGAGTTATCCGGGGTAGAAACGCTTCGAACAGATTTTATTGCAAATGTGTCCCACGAATTAAAGACGCCTATGGCGGTTATGCAAAATTATGGAACTCTTTTGCAGGCCAATGAGATGGACGATGATACTCGTATTGAATACGGAAAAGCAATTGCAGAACAGACAAGACGTTTATCCGGATTGGTAACAAATATTCTAAAAATGAACAAGTTAGAGAACCAGCAGATTTATCCAAATACAGAGGTTTATGATATCAGCGAGCATTTGTGTGAATGTATGCTAGAACATGAGTCGGTCTGGGAGGAAAAAGAGATAGAAATTGAAACAGATATCGAAGAAGAGCTTTATGTGGAAGCAGACAAAGAACTTCTTAGTCTGGTTTGGAATAATCTGTTTTCGAATGCTTTAAAGTTCACAGAACCAGGAGGAATGGTGTCTTTGCGTTCTTATGGTGATGAGAAATACGTTTATGTAGAAGTAAAGGATACCGGATGCGGTATGACAGCTGAAACAGGAGCTAATATTTTTAAAAAGTTTTATCAGGGGGATACCTCACATTCAACAAAGGGGAATGGACTTGGACTTGCATTGGTAAAGCGGGTAATCGATATATGTAAAGGTGAGATTAGTGTGTCGAGCCGGCTTGGGCAAGGAAGCACGTTTACTGTGCGGCTAAGCAGAGCAAAAAAATAATAGAGATGATAAGCCATGAATTGGGAGAAATTTTCAATTCGTGGCTTTTTTTGTACTTTAACAAAACTTTAACATTTCAAAAACATTTCTTAAAAATTCAAGCGTTATATTAGCACCTGTCAGGAACACAAAAGATTATTTCTTCGACACGGAAGAAAAACAAATAAACAAATATGAGAAGGAGAACATGATTATGAGTAACACAATGTATTTAGTAACAGGAGCAGCAGGATTTTTAGGAAGCACAATTTGTAGACAGTTAGTAGAGCGTGGGGAAAAAGTAAGAGGTTTTGTTTTACCAGGTGATAAGTCAGTAAAATACTTACCAAAAGAAGTTGAAATCTGCGAAGGTGACGTATGTGATGTAACATCAGTAAGAAAATTCTTTACAGTTCCAGAAGGAATGGAAACAATCGTACTTCATATTGCAAGTATCGTAACAGTAAAACCAGATTACAATCCATTGGTAATGGATGTAAACGTAACAGGAACAAAAAACATCATTAAATTAGCTTTAGAACGTCCAGAGTGTAAAAAAATGGTTTACTGCAGTAGTACAGGAGCAATTCCAGAAGTAAAAGGACGTAAGATTAAAGAAGTAACATACTTCGACGAAGATCAGGTTATGGGTTGCTACAGCCGTGCAAAAGCAATCGCATCACAGGACGTTATGAACGCAGTAAAAACACAGGGCTTAAATGCTTGCATCGTTCATCCAAGTGGTATCATGGGACCAGAAGATTTCGCAGTAGGTGAAACAACAGGTACATTAATCCGGATTATCAACGGTGAAATGCCAATGGGTATGGATGGAACATTTAACCTTTGTGACGTACGTGATCTTGCAGCAGGTACCATCGCAGCAGCAGATAAGGGTAGAAAGGGTCAGTGTTATATCTTAGGTAACGAGCCTGTATCTTTCCGTGATTTCGTAAAAATGGTATGTGATGAATCTGGTTGTAAGCCAATCAAACAGTTCTTACCACTTGGTATTGCATACAAACTTGCAGCGTTTATGGAAAAAACAGCAAAACCAGGTAAAGAACCACTTATGACAACTTTCTCAGTATATAACTTAGCAAGAAATAACGATTTCGATTCAAGCAAGGCACAGAAAGAATTAGGCTATACAACACGTCCATATGCAGAGACAATCCGTGACGAAATCGCTTGGTTAAAGAAGGAAGGTAAGATTAAATAATGAAAACAGTTTGCGTAAATGCACTTGGCACGGTTTATGTCAATCAGGAATTTTCAAAACTGATGAATAGAGGAAGTGTTATCGTAGATATTTCTTCGAACTCTGCATATGTATTACCACAGATTGTTGTAAATATGCATAAAAAAGCATTCTGGTTGGCCGATAAGGATGAAGATGCATTCTTGAAGAAAATGACAGGAATGGCGAAAAAATTAGGCGGATACAAAGGATCTGGTCTTGCTTATGGACTTTCTAAAAACTTTGTTATCTGGTATGCAGCTAAATCTGCTCAGAAACTTGGAGCGAAAGGTATCCGTGTATGTTCCTTAAGCCCAGGACTTATTGCAACTGATATGGGTAATTTAGAGGGAGCAGATCGCTCTGACTTAACTGCAACAGTAGCAGAAAGACGTATGGGCAAGCCAGAAGAATTAGGCTATGCAATTGCAACAGTAGCAGACGAGAGAAATGGTTATTTAGCAGGTGTTGACGTATTAGTTGATGGCGGTAGTGTAACTGGTAAAGAATTCGTAAAATAATGGTAGTTTCACGATATCCATCGTGTGCTCATAATATGTTCTTATTTAGAAACCCCTTTTGGAATGTTATTTCCATAGGGGGTTTTTGTATATTTCAGTTTAATGGAGAGATACTATTCTAAAAAGTAAGCTTGTTCAGAAAGAATTTAGCAGGAAAGCTGAGGATAGTATGAGCCAAGAAAATACAAATAATGCAAATATTAATCAAAGAAAAGTAGCGATAATCGGTTGTGGTTTCGTAGGGGCAGCAACCGCTTTTGCATTGATGGAAAGCGGTATGTTCACAGAGATGGTATTAATCGATGCAGATATAGACCGAGCAGAAGGAGAGGCGATGGATATCAGTCATGGTCTGCCATTCGCCAGACCAATGAAAATCTATGCCGGGGGTTATGATGATGTTGTAGATGCTGCAATCATCATTATTACCGCAGGAGCAAATCAAAAGCCTGATGAGACCAGACTGGATTTGGTACAGAAAAATGTGACGATATTTAAGAGCATTATTCCTGAGATAGCAAGGAGAAATTTTGAGGGCATTATTCTTGTAGTGTCAAATCCAGTGGATATTCTGACCTATGTGACACTGAAATTATCTGGTTTTACATCTAATCGAGTGATAGGCTCAGGAACGGTACTAGATACTGCCAGATTAAAATACAATCTCGGACAACATCTAGAAGTAGACAGCCGAAGCGTACACGCTTTTATTATTGGCGAGCATGGAGACAGCGAACTTGCAGTATGGAGCAGTGCTACGGTATCCGGTGTACCGATAGATACATTTTGCGAGATGAGAGGGCATTATAATCATGATGCAGCCGAAGAGCGGATTGCAGAAGAGGTAAAAAACAGTGCCTATGAAATTATAGAGAAGAAAAAAGCAACCTATTTTGGAGTGGCGATGGCAGTGCGACGGATTTGTGAAGCGATTATAAGAGATGAGGAGTCTATTTTACCGGTATCGAATCTGATGTGTGGTGAATTTGGAATAGAAAATGTGGTACTCAGCGTTCCGGCTATCGTGGGAGCAAGCGGGGTAGAAGAGATTGTTCCGATTTCGTTAAACGAGGAAGAAGTGAAGAAACTTCGGGAGTCAGCAGAAACATTGAAGAGTATTATCAAGGAGATATTATAGTGTTTTATAAATAAGAAAAGTTTTTGGGTGCATATCATTGATATGTGCCTTTTTTGTCGCTTTTTACTTTAATTGCTCATGAAAATCTGATATAATAATATATTATATTTTTAGTAGCGATATATTGGAGAATAAGACATTGAGGTTAGCGACGTTGCCGAAATGGGAAGTGAACTTTTAGACGAATATTTGGGCAGTCGTTAGGATAATAGAAAGAAAATAGGTGAAGCGAATGGGAGAAAAAGGAATAACATTAAATAGTCGTATTGGTGATTTGTACAAAACACCGGTAGGGCATGATGCATTGGCAAAGGTATTACTTCAGCTTGGTGTTCCGGAATGGGCGATTACCAATGGGATTGTATCAGGTCTGAAATTAAAGACTGTGGCGGCACTTACCGGTAAAGTATTAGGAAAAGATTTTTTTGATGCTATGTTAAAGCTGGTAAATACAGAACCTGATGTGCCAGTCGTATCAAAGGGAACGATTACGAAAAAATGGTGGAAGGAAGCTGTTTTTTATCAGATTTATCCGAGAAGTTTTTATGATACTAATGGAGATGGTATCGGAGATTTGCGTGGTATTATCGAGAAATTGGATTATTTAAAAGACTTAGGCGTGGATGCACTTTGGTTATCTCCAATTTATGATTCACCAAATGATGATAATGGTTATGATATTCGCGATTACCATAAAATCATGGAAGAGTTCGGTACAATGGAGGATTTTGATGAGTTGTTAGAGAAGGTTCATGAGAAAGGCATGCGCCTGATAATGGACTTGGTTATTAATCATACTTCTGATGAACATGAATGGTTTAAAAAAGCATTGGAAGATCCGAACTCGAAATATAGAGATTACTATTACTTTAGAAAAGACGATGGAAGTAAAAAAGAGCCGAACAACTGGGTATCCTTTTTCTCAGGACCTGCGTGGAATTATTACGAAGAGTCAGACTCTTGGGCACTGCATCTGTTTTCAAAAAAACAGATGGATTTAAATTGGGAAAATCCGGAACTTCGTGATGAACTGGTGAAGATGATTAACTGGTGGTTAGATAAAGGCGTAGACGGTTTCCGTATGGACGTTATTAATTATATTTCTAAAGAACCGGGATTGCCAAATGGTAACGAAGCCATTGGTAATCTGATGGGATTCCCGGGTATTGAGAAGTATTATTATGGACCAAGACTCCACGAATTTTTCCGTGAAGTGCAGGAGAGAGCATTTGCGCCACATGAAGCTTTTTCAGTAGGAGAGACACCGGGACTTGGTATGCAGATGTGCCAGCTTGTAACAGGAGAAGAGCGAAAAGAATTAGATATGGTTTTCTCTTTTGACCATTTAGAGACACCGGGGCATGTCCGAATGGATGATTATGAATATGATTTGAATTATTATCGTGATTATATGATTGACTGGATGGAACATTATGGCAATAATTGCTGGATGTCGATTTTCTATAACAATCATGATAATCCGCGTATGATTAGTAAAGTTACAAATGATAAGGTATATCATAGCCAGATTGCAAAACTTTTAGCAGTTATGCAGTTTACATTAAAAGGTACTCCATTTGTATTCCAGGGAGATGAGATGGGACTTGCTAATTATGATTTTACATCGATTGATCAGCTGACGGACGTAGAGGCAAAAGGTTATTATGCAGAGCATACGGCAACACGTCCGGCAAATCAGGTATTCAAAGAGCTTTTAGCAGGTACGAGAGAACACTGTCGAGTACTTCTTCCATGGAACGAGAAATTACCGGAATACCATGCTGGTTTAGAGCAGGAGATTAAGGAGGATGTGCTAGAAGTTTATAAAGCATTGATTGGACTCCGTAAAAATAATTCTACGCTTATTTATGGAGATTTTGAAGTACTTAATCGTAGAAAGGATCGTTTTACTTATAGCAGAAAGGCTGGCCATAGGGAGTATATTATCGACTGTAATCTTGGAAAAGATACGCAGCAGGCGTATAAACCGGCAGCAGGTGCTGTGATGTTATATCCATCGGTATTAAGTAGGACAACTACTAGTTTCCATGCGGATGTATTAAGCCCATACGAAGCCAGAATCTGGATAAAAGAGTAGGATGAAATGTCTTTAGTCTGCATAAGCAGGAAGGTATTTCCCATCGGAAAACAGGGGGAAATTGTATGTATCACGTTGCAATTGTTGAAGATGAAAGCAGTTTTGCCATACAATTACAGGAATATTTAAAAAAATACGAAGAAGAAAATGATGTGCGCTTTAAGATATCTGTGTTTGGTGATGGAGCAGATATCTTGGCGGATTATCAGCCGCTGTATGATATTATTTTGCTGGATATAGAGATGCCAAAAGTAAATGGTATGAAAGCAGCGGAGGAAATCCGTACACAGGATGCAAATGTAACGCTTATGTTTATTACGAATATGGCGAATTATGCAATCAGAGGTTATGAAGTAGGTGCATTGGATTTTGTCATGAAGCCTATCAATTATTATACCTTTTCGATGAAAATGAATCGCGTGTTAAAACGTACGAAGCAGAAAGCTCAACAGGATATTTTATTGACACTTCCAGACGGTGTGAAGAAGTTGAATGTGCAACAGATTTATTATGTAGAAGTACAGAATCGTATGTTGTACTACCACACGGATGAAGGTGTATTTGTAATGCGCGGAACAATGCAGAGTGTAGAGGAGATGCTAGCACCTTATGCTTTTGCAAAGTGTAATCATTGGTATATCGTGAATTTAAAGCATGTTTCAGAAGTGCGGAAGAACAATGCGATTGTGGCGGGACATGAGTTAGAAGTTAGTCGCAGAAACCGAACAGCTTTCTTAAAAGCATTGACGGATTATTTGGGAGGGGCACTATAATGGAACAGGTGCTGGCGTTTGTTTTTATTTCTGCAATGTGGGTTTGTACTTTTACTTATGTGAAAGAGATAGAACGAAAGGAACAGTTTCGGTTAAGAGCAACACTTTACATTGGTAGTTTTTATGTGATGACACTGCTGTTTATGTGTTTTGTATCGGTTGATATGGTACTTATGCGGTTGATTTGGCGTGTGATAGGTATGCCGGTACTTCTTGGATTTATTTATTGCTGCTGGAACTTATCCTTTTCACTCAGTTTGTACTATGGAATGTGGGCATTTATGTCATGGCAGTTAATGTGTGAATTGTGGATAGGAGCAGTTTCTGTTTTGAAGTATGTGGAGAAGAGTACACCACTGCTGGAATTTATTTTGAGTTTGTTGATATTTGGCGTGTGTAATTTACTGATACGTTTTACACTTGCACGCTGGATGCCAGAAGATAGTAAGGAGAAATTAGGACCGAGGCAGTTGATTTCGGCAATTGTGATTTTTTGTGCATTCGAGGTAGTTGGTTATACACCGGGATTTGATATGTATGAGCCAGGCAAGAATGAATGGCTGATTATTTATCTGACGCAGTTATTGTTGGGGGTTATCCTGTATCTGCAGAGTGAAATGTTCAAAAAAGGTGCGATGCGCCGGGAACTTGAAGTCATGAACTTGCTTTGGAAGAAAGAACAGGAACAGTATGAACTTTCCAGAGAGAATATTGCGATTATTAATCAAAAGTGCCATGATTTAAAACATCAGATTCGGGCTATTAGGTATATGAACAAAGAGGAAATAGATGCTTATCTAAAAGAGATGGAAGATTCCATTGAGATTTATGAATCAATTGTAAAGACAGGAAATGAAGTATTAGACACGATTCTGACAGAAAAAAGCTTATATTGTAAGGAACGTGGAATTACGGTTTCCTGCGTGGCAGATGGCAGCCAGATGGGATTTATAAATACGATTGATTTGTATGCGATTTTAGGGAATGCATTGGATAATGCGATTGAAGCAGTAGAGAAGTTCTATCATCAGGAAGAACGTCAGATTGATGTTATGATTTACAGACAGCAGCAGTTTTTGGTTATCAACATCGTAAATCCGATGATGGATAAATTGGTATTTGATGAGGAACTTCCAAGAACCACCAAGAAAGATCGGTTTCATCATGGATTCGGATTAAAAAGCATTCAGTACATGGTAAGGAAATATGATGGCAACCTGAATGTAAGTGAGGAGGACGGTTGTTTTTCCTTGAAAATACTGATTCCGATTCCGTAGGTGGATATGGTGCCCACTTAGGTCGTTTTTTCGACCACTTATGAAATGAATATTGAAAAATAATAAGCAACCTTATAGTATTTTACTGATTAGTACTAAAATCCTATAAGGTTTTTTGTGCCCATTTAAGGGGTTATAGGGAGAAAGGAGGCAAAATGAGAAGAGTACAGAAAATAATGAACGACTGGATGTTTACCAATCAGGGTAAAAAACGTCCGGTAGATTTACCTCATACCTGGAACGCACTTGACGGTCAGGACGGCGGTAACGATTATTTTCGTGGAACCTGCGTTTATGAGAAGACTTTTAAAAAGCCGGAGTATAACGCAGACGAATGTGTGTATCTTCAGTTTCATGGGGTAAATGCTAGTGCCAAGGTGATTTTAAACGGTACAGAAGTGTGTACACACGATAATGGTTATTCTACTTTCCGTAAAGATGTAACAAAGTTACTGAAAGACGAGAACGAACTTCGCGTAGAAGTAGATAATAGTGTGAATGACCGTGTATATCCACAGATGGCAGACTTTACATTCTATGGTGGTATTTATCGTGATGTAGAATTGCTTACCGTATCAGCAGAACATTTTGATTTGGACTATTACGGAGGTCCTGGTATCAAATATGTGACTGAGGTAAATGGTAAGGCTGCAAAAGTAAATGTGGATACTTATACAAATGTAGCAGACTTAAAGGCAGCAGGATTAGAGGTAGAGGTAACTTTAAAAGATGCGGATGGAAAAACAGTAGCATCAGCAAATGGAACCAGCGTATCTTTAGATATCGCAAATGTTCATCTTTGGGATGGTGTGGCTGACCCATATCTCTATCAGTTAACTGCACAGTTAAAGCGTGGTGCTGTAGTTGTAGATGAAATTGGTTGTAACGTAGGTGTAAGAACTTTCTATGTTGATCCAGAAAAAGGATTTTTCTTAAACGGACGTTCTTATCCATTACATGGTGTATCCCGTCATCAGGACTGGAAAGGCATCGGTAATGCAATTTCTTACGAACATATGGACATGGATATGGATTTAATCCGTGAAGTCGGTGCAAATACAATTCGTTTAGCACATTATCAGCATAATCAGTATTATTATGATTTATGTGATAAATATGGTATGGTTGTGTGGGCTGAGATTCCATACATTTCAAGACATTTGCCAAATGCAAGGGAGAATACATTCTTCCAGATGCGTGAGTTGATTATCCAGAATTACAATCATCCATGTATTATGATGTGGGGACTTTCTAACGAGATTACAATTAAAGTAACACATAAAGCGGATATGTTAGATAACCATCGCGAGTTACAGAAGCTTGTAAAAGAGTTAGACCCAACCAGACCAACCACAATGGCAAACTATGCTTGTTGTGGACCATTTAATCCGGTGACAAAGATTTCAGATATTATTGCATGGAACTTATATTTAGGCTGGTATGTACCTGGCTTATTCTTAAACGATTTGTTTATGAAGTTCTATCATTTTGTATATCCGAAACGTGCATTGGGTTATTCTGAATACGGTGCAGAAGGTATGCCAAATCTTCATTCAGAACATCCAAGACGTGGTGATAATACA
The DNA here is from genome assembly GCA_017547315.1 of Roseburia sp. Next base: position 16,279 of record JAFYQA010000112.1, read on the forward strand.
GAAGAATATCAGAATATCTATCACGAATATATGTTAGAGTGTTTCAAACGTCATCCATTTATGTGGGGTAATTACGTATGGAACATGTTTGATTTTGCGGCTGACGCAAGAAATCAGGGTGGCGAACCTGGTATGAACCATAAAGGTTTAGTAACTTTCGATCGTAAGACAAAGAAAGATAGCTTCTACCTTTACAAAGCATACTGGAACAAAGACGACGCTTTCGTGTATATTGCAGGCAGAAGATTTACTTACCGTAAATCAGCAAAACAGACAATTACAGTGTATTCAAACCAGAAGGAAGTATCACTTTATCAGGATGGTAAACTTGTGGAAACCAAGAAAGGTGAAAATGTATTCAAGTTTAACGTAACCTTAAAAGATGGTGAGAATAAGTTTGAAGCAAAGGCAGGCAAGTTAACAGATAACACAATGCTTTGCAGAACAAATGAAGCTCATCCAGAATACAAGGTTCAGAAAGTAGATACTAAGAACTGGATGTAGTAAAGCTACAAGACGCGCTGGATAGACGGAAAGATTGAACGGGGGAACTTGTTCACACGGGCAATCCTTTTCGGATAGACAGGTGGGGCGACAGCCCCCTAGCGAGAATCATAGCAGCGTAAGCTGCGAGGAGCACGAAGTGCGGGATTCGAGCTAGTCCGCGGCTCTGCGAAGAGTAAATTCGCGGGCGAGGAAGGAGCACGAAGTGCGGGATTCGAGCTAGTCCGCGGCTCTGCGAAGAGTAAATTCGCGGGCGAGGAAGGAGCACGAAGTGCGGGATTCGAGCTAGTCCGCGGCTTTACAAAGAGTAAATTTGCGGGCGAGGAAAGAGCACGAAGTGCGAGATTCGAGCTAGTCCGCGGCTATGCGAAGAGTAAATTTGCGAGATTGAAAGAGCGCGGCTTGAAATTTACGTAAGAAAAATCAAAGGGGAGAAAAAGATGGACAAGAAAGAATTTAAAGTTCAGAAAAAAGCCTTTAAAAAGGCAAAAAGAAAAGCTTGTGGCTTATGGAAAGCATTGTCAATCATTGCAGCACCACTTGCTATCATTTTAACAGCAGCAACTGTTGTTGTATCGATGTTCGATAATACCATCGCTTTATTCGTAGGCGGTACATTCTGGGAAGTAGAAAACGAAGATCCAAATGCAATCTACTACACAGGTGATTTTGCAACGGAAGAAGAACGAGTAGCAGCTGGTGCAGAACTTGTTAAACAGGTTGAAGCAGAAGGTGCAGCTCTTTTAACAAACATTGACAAAGCGTTACCACTTGCACAGGGAACAAAGGTTAGCTTATTCTCTACATCAGCTGTAAACATCGTTTATGGTGGTACTGGTTCTGGTAACGTAGATGCTTCTAAATGTGACAACTTAAAAGTTGCATTAGAAAAAGAAGGTTTCGAAGTAAACAGCACATTATGGGATTTCTATGAAACAGGTGCAGCAAAAGACTACACACGTGGTAATGCAGGCGCAGTTGTTCAGGACTCTGCAACAGCTAGTGGATATGGTTCAGCAGAAATCGTAGAAGCTCCATGGTCTATCTATACAGAAGATGTTCTTGCATCTATCGAAGAATACAATGATGCTGCTATCGTAGTATTATCACGTATCGGTGGTGAAGGTGCAGACAGCTACTTCGATCATACATTAGGCAATGGCAAAAACTATCTTGCATTAAACGACATCGAAAGAGATATGATGGCAAACATCAAAGCTTTAAAAGATGCTGGTAAGATTGACAGAATTATCGTATTAATCAATACATCAAACGCACTTCAGGTTGACTTCTTAAAGAACAACGAATATGGTGTAGACGCTACACTTTGGATTGGTGGCGTAGGTCAGACAGGTCTTAACGCAGTTGCAGCTATTTTAAATGGTACAATTAACCCATCTGGTAGCTTAGCAGATACATACTGCTACGATAACTACTCAAGCCCAGTTATGCAGAACTTCACACCAATTCAGTATGAAGGTGATTTATCATTAATTCCTGGACATGCAGATACATACATGATTTACCAGGAAGGTATCTATGTAGGTTACAAATATTATG
>JAFYQA010000113.1 GCA_017547315.1 Roseburia sp.
TATATGGAATATGAAGAATATATGGTAAGTTTGACGGAACAGATACACGATAAGCGTGCGAAACAATTGGTGGCGCAGGAGATTAAAAATCACATCGAAGAACAGGCAGAGATGTATGAAGCAGATGGTATGGAGCATGCCAAGGCTTTGCAGGAAGCAGTGCGACAGATGGGGAATCCGGTAGAGACGGGCACTGCGCTGAATCAAATTCATAAACCGAAGATGCCATGGGCGATGCTTGGGATTGTGACGATACTTATGCTTTCCGGTATTCTGATGCAGGCAGTGGTGTTTGCTGCAGGAGCTGATTCAGAGTGGAATTTTAATGGGGAAACGCTTTTGCCACAGACGATTGTGCATAATGTCATCGGGTTTGGCATTATTATGTTTTTGTTACGCATTGATTATAATTTTATTGCAAAGTCAGCGTACAAGCTTTATGCGGGTTACATGATAGGCTTGCTATTATATGCATTGGCAGCCGGAATACGGGGGATGATGTTCGGGCAAAATATGACGATGTATTACGGTGTACAAATGCTATTTTCGATTGTTTTTGCAGGAATTATTTATTGCAATAGAAATCGGGGATGGAGAGGAATCGCCATTTGTCTGGTACTAGGGATAGCAGAAGTTTTGTGGTATGGTCAATTATATGCAGGAATGGTGGGAAGAACCTATTACAGTACATTCCCGGCAATGGCAGAAAGCATACTTACGATAGGGATTATGCTGGTGTTGGCGATTTGGAAGGGTATTTTTGGAAGAGACCGGAAACAGCAGATTTTATTTTTGAGCATTGTGGTTCTTGTACTGGCGGCAGTGAGTGTGCTGATTTTAGCGACAACAGGAGGTATGGGAGCATATATATGGAAACGTATTATGAATATTTTTATGAATACGGATTCTGCATATATGAATCGTTTATTGCAGGATAGTATTGCCAGGGCGGATTGGATCGGCGGAGCATCCTTTGTGGGTGGGACACCCGAACCAACTCATTATGCATCTTATTTATTGAATTGCGTCTTTTCCTATTATGGAAAATTGGCGGGGATAATCATAATTGCGCTATATGTACTGTTTTTAGGGATGGCATTAATCGTGTCATTTAAGCAAAGTAACCGTATCGGTTTTCTGGTAGGAACTGCGTGTACGGTAAGTATTTTGGTACGTTTTGCGGCGTATCTGGCGATGAATATGGGGTGTGCACTTTGGTGGACGACATTGGTTCCTTTTTTCAGTTATGGAAAAGTCAGTGCAGTGATGAATGGAATCTATATCGGACTGATTCTTTGTGTATATCGTAATAGTAGTATTTTGAAGGAAGATAGTGTACCACAGAAACATCTGCCGAGGATTCGTGTAACGATAGAATAAAGAAAACACTTGTGATGTATGTAGCGTTAAAAGTCATGCATTACAAGTGTATTTATTTTGAAAATAAAAAAGCGGAAACGCTGAATATTCAACGCTTCCACCCGTTATGATGCAGAAGAAGGGACTTGAACCCTCACGGTATTGCTACCACTGGCACCTGAAGCCAGCGCGTCTGCCGATTCCACCACTTCTGCAAGCAAATAATATTCTATCTGTTTTAATATGAGAAGTCAAGAGCCAATTAAAAAATTGTTTTAATTGTTTTAAAAATTAAATTAATTTTTTTGGAAAAAAGTGTTGACATTTTTAAATATGTTTGTTATTATTAACGAGTCGTCACGAACGAGTGACAAATGCGGAAGTGTCGGAATTGGCAGACGAGCAAGACTAAGGATCTTGTGGCAGTTATGTCGTGTGGGTTCAAGTCCCATCTTCCGCATTTTATATTTTAGCCTAAAGCCTTGAGTTATGCGGACTCAGGGCTTTTTCTTTGTCAATTCTTACGACTTCTAGGTGTGACTGAGGTGTGACCACATTTTTTACCACCTTGTTAAATGCTTCGCATAAAGCGTCCAAGTCACTATCTTTGCTGACGAAACTGTAATATTTCTCGTTTGAAGCAATAATTATTGTCTAACACACTAGACAAAGATACCTTTGTGGGTGTTTTTCTCACAAATCGCATAACGGAGTGGGAATGTCTATCATGGGATGGTTTTAACCATGTCAATGTGCCAACCAATATATACTTTCTATTTTAACTAAAGAGCGAGTGTAATTAATCAGTCTAATTACAAATGTAGGTGCATTTGTTCACATGAAGTGTGTAGTAATAATTTTGATGAGGGTAAGAGTTGCTTTTCAAAGTTTTTTATTTGCGTTATAATAAATAAAAAGAGAGTAATTAACTAGAATTTGACAAAGGGGAGTGATTCTGTGAAAAAGAAAAATATGGTTGTTGTTCTTATTTCGGTTGCTATTCTTGTTTTGTTTTTCCCAATTTCAACTACACATAATATTTCTGGTAATGGAGTAGTTTTGTCATTACAAAAAGAAAAAATCGGAGAATGTAATCTTGAAATTCAGATAACAGAGGTAGCTTCATTGGCAATCTGCTATAAAAAAAGTTTTTCGTTTGTTCTTGATGGAAAATCCAGAGAGACGTTCTCTGCAATTTCATATTCTGAAGCTGACAATATTTGTTTAATCTCTCAAATGTATTATGATGAAGAAATAGATGAGATGAGTGGGTGTAGTTTAATTGTCAATGAGGAGTTGTCCTATGCGGTTCTTGATTTAGGAACAAATTATTATTTCATTAATAATGGTTCTGATATGAATTATGCAGAATTGCCTATTTATTAAAATTCAATATGATGAGGGAGGGGGATTGTATGAAAAAAGTAAATAAAAACTTAAATACAATTATGAACACAGTTGTTATATTCTTTGTTTGTCGTTCAATGTTTTATATCTGGGATTATTTGACAAATCCTGATGCATATGCTATGCAATCTGCTCCTTGGTATACAGCAATGTTATGGTTAGGGATTTATACATTAGGGGTTGTAGTGGTGTGCTGTGTGATAAAAGTAGTTGTAAAGCATCGTATTAAGGATGAGGAAAATTCATCTGGCGAATAGATTCTAATTCAAGGAGGGGAAGTCAATGAAAAAAAAGATAATTTTATCATTAGTTGTTTTGGGGTTTGTAATTGTTTTTCTCTGCTGTTTAGGAGTAGGCTATTATTCTAGTAGTTCGGCAGTACGGGATTTGAAAATAGAGTTAGAAAATATTTATGGAATGGAATATTCTGGTAAAACGGTGGAAAATGGAACTGAAGACATGATATTTGTTGTGTTGCCTAAAACATGGTTTTTGACAAATTGGAATATACGAAAAGTACTGTGTATGGATTATGAATATGAATGTAAGGTTATTTTTACAAACTATATTGATGGAAGTGTAAAAAGTATTCGAACAATAACATATCATGCAACTGACCCTATGGGGGAAGAAAATATGGAAAAGAGAGCATTTTTGGATTTAGATAGTAAAGTAGAAAAGACTGAAAATAAATAAAAAAGAGAGCAATTCTAATTTGCAAGTGTGGACTAGAGATGTGAGCAGGTCAATGACCTGCTCTTTTTTGCTTGTAAGAGTTACGTGAAAGTGTTACACTTAGTTCAAAGCAGATTTTCATTATAGGGTTATTGCTTTTCTCAAAGTAATAATCCTATATCAATAAGGATTTACATTCTAGGAATCCTTATCTAAGTACACTTCTTGTGTTTACTGAATGACACTGTGCAAATCATAAGGAAATTCATGCTTTTATTCAAAACAATTGAACAATTATATAGGAGGAGCTGGATGGAAAACAGTACGATTTTTGATGATGTTCTTCGGACAATTCAGGAACGTTTACCGAGATTGCTGATTCCGCTTGTAAATGAAGTATTTCAGACATCGTTTGCAGAGGATACAATGGTGACACGTTTGCCGGAAGAATATCAAAAGGTGATTTCAAAAGTAGTTGCGGATAGTTGTAGTAAAGTGGGAGATACCGTATATCATTTTGAATGTCAGAGCAAAAAAGATGGAAGTATGATACTTCGTATGGTGGAATATGATTTTATGATTGCGCTAAGTGAAATGAGACGGACGAAAAAAGAAAAGTATTTGCAATTTCCGCGGTCGTGTATTATTTATTTAAGATCTAATCGAAATACTTTAAAGGAGGAACGATTAAAAATTCGGCTAGCCGATGGACAAATAGTAACTTATAAAGTACCGGTTTTACGGTTAAAAGATTATTCTATTGAAGAAATATTTGAAAAGAACTTGCTGATTTTGTTGCCATATTATATCATTAATTATGAAAAGGAATTATCTAGAATTGCGAAAGATGAGCAAAGAACCCAAAAACTGATAGAAGAATATAGAGGAATTGTTCTTCGATTAGAAAAGATTGTAAAAAATGAGGATATTGGATTTTTTCGTGATTTGGCGGGGATGATGCGTCGAATTGTGGAATACTTGCTACGAAAAGAACCAGATTTAAAGGAAAGGGTGAGTGAGACAATGGGCGGAAAAGTATTGCGATTACCATCTGATGAATTGAGAGAAGCGAAAGAAGCTGCGATGGCAGAGGGACGTGCAGAAGGACTTGCAGAGGGAATAACGGAAGCAACAATGATGATAGTAGAGAATATGCTTAAACGTGGTATGTCAGATGAGGATATTTGTGCGTTGGCAGAGTGTGATATGACTTTGGTGGAAGAAGTTAGAGCGAAGCTATAGAAGAATTATGGATGATACATTAAGAGGCAGGAAAATACTTGCCTCTTTTCTATTTTTACAGGAAATACTTTACTATGGCGTTTTGTGGCATGAATGTGTGTAAATGAGCTCATTTTTATACAAAGTAAGTTGACAAGGAAACAATCTTATTATATAGTGGTTGATAGTAAAATGTTTACGAGGAAACAAAATGGAACAACATCAGATTTTATTACAAGAGATTGCAGCGATGTTACAGCGACAGGAACTTTTGACAAAGCTGACCGAGAATGTTTGTCTGGAAGAATACAGTTATTCTGAGACACACTGTATTGATTACATAGGGAAAAAGGAATTGCCGAATGTGACGAAGATTGCAGAGAATATGCAGATGACACGCGGAGCAATCAGTAAAATGACAAAGAAATTACTTGCCAAAGGATTGATAGACAAATATACTCTAGAGAGTAATAAAAAAGAAGTGTATTTTCGTCTGACAGAAAGCGGTATGGAACTTTATAGGGAACATGAGAAGCGCCATAAGCTTTGGGAGCAACGTGACAGTAAGTTTTTGGAACGTTATTCACCGGACGAGATTGAGACGATCACGAAGTTTATGCGTGAGTTCAATATTTATTTGGAAGAGAAGATTGAGGAATATACGAACGAATAGTGCTATCCGGCAAGGATAGGGGATAATGATAGGAAAAGTGTAAGAAGATAAAGACAGAGGGGATACCAGATATGAAGAAAGAGACATTTGTAACCAAAGCACAGTTAGAGGAGATTATTAAAACATATCCGACACCATTTCATTTATATGATGAAGCGGGAATTCGTAAGAATGCACAGGCGGTAAAAGAAGCATTTGCATGGAATCCGGGATTTCGTGAGTACTTTGCAGTAAAAGCGACTCCGAATCCATACATTTTAAAGATTTTAAAGGATTATGATTGTGGATGTGACTGTTCTTCTATGACAGAGCTGATGTTGGCGCAGTCTCAGCATTTTGGTGGAGAACACATTATGTTTTCTGCAAACGATGTGCCAGCAGAGGAATTCGCTTATGCTGAAAAATTAGGTGCGATTATTAACTTGGATGATTTTACTCATATTGACTTTTTAGAGAAGACAATCGGTTATATTCCAGAGACGATTAGCTGTCGTTACAATCCGGGCGGAATTTTTAAGATGAGCAACGGCATTATGGATAATCCTGGTGATTCCAAGTATGGTTTTACTTATGACCAGATGGTAGAAGGTTTTAAACTTTTAAAAGAAAAAGGTGCAAAACATTTTGGTATTCATTCTTTCTTAGCAAGTAATACGGTGACAAATGACTACTATCCAATTCTTGCAAAACAGTTATTTGAATTAGCTGTAGATTTGAGAGACAAAACCGGCTGCCATATTTCATTTGTTAACTTATCAGGTGGTGTAGGTGTACCTTATACACCGGATCAGGAACCAAATGATATCTATGCAATCAGTGAAGGTGTTAGAAAAGCATACGAAGAAGTATTAGTACCGGCAGGTATGGGAGATGTATCTATTTTCTCAGAAATGGGACGTTTCATGTTAGCACCATACGGCTGTCTCGTAACAACTGCAATTCATGAAAAACATACTTATAAAGAGTACATCGGTGTAGATGCATGTGCAGCGAACCTGATGCGTCCAGCTGTATATGGTTCTTATCATCATATTACTGTTATGGGCAAGGAAGATGCACCATGTGACCATAAATATGATGTAGTTGGTTCTCTTTGCGAGAACTGTGATAAATTTGCGATTGACCGTATGTTGCCTGAGATTGAAAAAGGTGATTTACTGGTGATTCATGATACAGGTGCACATGGATTCTCTATGGGATATAACTATAATGGACGTTTGCGTTCGGCAGAACTTTTATTAAAAGAAGATGGAAGTACACAGATGATTCGTCGTGCGGAAACTGCAAAGGATTATTTTGCAACCTTTGATTGTCTGGATATTTTAGATGATATGATTTATCCAGAGGGCGTCTAGAAATAGTCGATAATATATCGAGGATGGAATGTAACAGCGAGGTTGGAGATAGTATAGAATGTGTATCGACCAAATGCGTTTTGATGCAGCCAAAGAGAAAATTATAGGGAAAAACAGGGAGCGTGCCGGTATCGGTACGCTTTCTGAAAAAACGATGCATGCGGTATTAAAACATTACTATGCACCGGATGAAGAAATGCACGAGATTCCGATTGAGAATTATGTAGCGGACATCTATACCGGGACAGAGATTATCGAGATACAGACCCGTGCGATGAACCGCATGCGGAAGAAATTAGAGGTTTTTTTGCCACTGTACCCGGTGACGATTGTGTATCCGATACCACGTGAGAAATGGCTCTATTGGATTGATGAGGAGACAGGAGAAATATCACAGAAAAGAAAGTCTCCGAAAAAAGGGAATCCGTATCAGGCATTTATTGAATTATACAAAATTCGTCCGTTTTTATCGCATCCAAATCTGAAACTGCGGCTGGACTTGATCGATATGGAAGAGTACAGGCTTTTAAATGGCTGGAGTCGTGATAAGAAAAAAGGAAGCGAGCGGTATGACCGTATTCCTACTGCATTTGTGGAAGAAGTCTGTATTGACTGTGTCAGAGATTATATGCAGTTGATTCCGTATGAACTGCCGGAGCAGTTTACGGTAAAAGAATTTGCAAAGTATGCCAAAATTCCAGCACGACTGGCGGGGACGATACTTTTGATTTTTTATGATTTAAAACTAGTAGATCGCGTGGGGAAAAGCGGTAAAAGCTATGTTTATGAAGTAAATGAATAAAATAAAAATGGTTCACATGCCTTTTGGACATGTGAACCATTTTTTATTTCTATAGGAAAGAGAAGAACGGAAATTGCAATTTAATAATTACTCAAGCGTAATCTGCGCTTATAAGCCGGATCTAGTTGGTCGATGGTACGACGTGCCTGACCGTAATAGCTTGGATTCGTAGAGATAACGTAAATCTGCTTAGCACCATGGAACTTTTCCCGGAAAAAGAAGGGAATGTTAATCAGGTTCTTGGTGAAAGGAATACGATTCTCTATTAAAACACGAACGGCATAATTACTGATGCGTTCATTCACGGTATAACATAATTCGATATCTTTATTAATCTCTTTGGTATTGCCAAGAGTTAAAACTCTATTCATTTCGAAAAAACTCCTTGCATTTATATGATAAAAACGAAGCAGCTATGACAGAAAACGCTATGCACGATTCGATTCCTGCAGATTAATCTGAATCTGCTTACCAAGGCTTCCGGCTATTTTAATAACAAAGTCCAGACTCGGGTTGTAACGACCGCTTTCAAAGCGAGAGATATTAGACTTCTTCGTACCGACCATGGCAGCCAAGTCTGCCTGAGTCATATCCTGTGCCTTACGTGCTGCTTTTAACTGTTCGACCAGTTCATAACGAGGAGCCAGTTCTGTATTCTTTTTAACGATACGACGCGGTGTAGGCGCCTGTGTACTTTTTACATCGCTCATATTTGCCACCTCATAAACGAAATGTTATCATATATGATAACAGAAGTCAAGAAGGAACTTGTTGATGAAGCAGCGAAAATGATAGAAAACGGTAGTGAGAAAGATAAAATATGAAAGAGGGAGAAGAAACAAACTTGTCAAGAAAAGCATGGAATGATAAGATAACAAGAGGAGTGTATGCCTTCATAGAGAAGGAGTTTTTGGAAGGTTGTACAAAAAAGTGGTTAGTAAGGATAATAAGGAGAGGGTAATTATGAATCAGTTTGATACACCATATTTTTCATCAGAATTTATTCTGGAATATAGCAAAGGCGGAGCTGAGAGAATGAAAAGAGTGCAGACTTACGTAGCGTTTCGTTTTCTGTCTGCATTGGTAAAAGCAGAGCCGGTATTGATTAAGGGTTTAGAAGAGCATATTGGGTGCGAATTGACACCTGTCTGCTATGATGAGATAGAAGCATATTTGATGGAGGATTTGTATTTTACACCAGTATTTGTAGAAAATTCATATGATGCACTGGTATTCTATTATGCGTTACAGGTGACCAAAGAGAAAGACGGTGTAGCTGCGATGTATATGGACAAGTTGTTATCGTTATATGCACCGGAGGCATTGCGTATAAGCTATGATGAGTCATCATTTTCATTAGATACAGCGTATGAGAATGAATTATTTTACTGGGCTGCGTTATATATTTGTTTGACAGGATATGAGGCTTCATTGGAGTATATTTTGCCGGAGTTTGCAAGAATTTACTGGAAAGAGTTGCAGTTTACCTGCGGTGACATGTTGCTCTATGATTTCTTAAGTGAGTATTTTGAGCAGAAGGATGTATTACATTGTCCGGAGTTTCAGGAGTTGAATCATACGTTAGTATTGGCCACATTGCAGTCTTTCCGTACTAATTTAGAGAGTTTTGCGATGGAAGTGCTGATTCAGTTAAAACATCCGTCTTCTCAGTTTGCAGGCTTGTATCAGTTTGGTGCAGTAGGCTGTAAAGATTTGCCAACACTTGATGTGGCAGGACGCAGAATGGAGAAGATTTTAGAGTATGCGACAGCGTACGAACTTCGTAATCATTTGTATGACTATCACTTGGATGAGGACAAGACAATTACATTTGGAAATTGGAAAGATAAATTAAAATGGCATTATGTGCAGTATAATAATGTGTATAATATGGCGTTTATGACTTATTATGCAGCAAATTTATCGATGCGCATGGTGAAGAAACAGTTTATGGAGAATCTTGAAACAGTGAAATAAATGACGGATGCCGGCGTTGATTCGGCAGAAAGAGAGCAGAAAATGCGAATTATTATTATTAGACACGGAGATCCGGATTATTCGATTGATTCATTGACAGAGACTGGTTGGAAAGAAGCGAGACTTCTAGCGGAACGTCTAGCAAAAACAGATATGACAGAGATTTATGTGTCTCCACTTGGAAGGGCACAGGATACCTTAAAACCGACCTTAGAGAAAACAGGGCGCACCGCTACGACATTGGAGTGGCTGCGTGAATTTAATCCGCGGATTAACAGACCGGATGTAGTGGGTGTAAGGAAACTTAGTTGGGATTGGTTGCCGCAGGACTGGACGAAGGATGCGAATTTTTTTGACCGTAATTTGTGGCATACGAATCCGGTTTTTGTAGAAGCAGACGTGAAAAAAGAATACGATTGGGTGATTCAAAATTTTGACGCACTTTTAGCAGAGCATGGTTATGTGCGTGACGGGGATAATTACCGCGTTGAACGCCCGAATCGGGATACACTGGTATTCGTATGTCATTTTGGCTTGGAATGTGTGTTGTTAAGTCGGTTAATGAATGCATCACCGATGGTTCTCTGGCAGGGGATGTGTGCAGCACCTTCTTCTTTTACTTCGATATATACAGAGGAACGCAGGGAGGGAATCGCGTCATTCCGTATGAGTTGTTTTGGAGATACGTCGCATTTGTATGCGGCAGGCGAAGAACCATCTTTTGCAGCTCGCTTCTGCGAAACGTATGATTGTGCCGAGGAACGCCACGACTAATTTTTTAGTATAGTTTTGGACTGTTTGCAAAGTGCAATTGGGAAGAAGTAGTAAAGAGTAGTAGAGGATAAAAAGAGGTTTATGTATAAGATTTGTAAGACTGCTAAGTCAGAAGCACGTCAGATGGAGTTCCAAAATACATTGCTTAAAATGGTTGAGAAGAAAAAGTTAAAAGAGGTGACCATTGTTGCGTTGTGTGAAGAAATGGGGATATCCAGAAAGACTTTTTACCAGTATTTTGATACGGTAGAAGATGTACTATATTCGATAATAGACCGGGAGCTTCAGAAGGGCTTTTTGCAATTAGAAGTTCGACCGGATATTGAGGCATTTTTCCAGTTTTGGAAAGAGAAAAAGTGGCTTTTGGATCTTTTGCAGGAGAATTCTTTGAGTCAGGTTTTAGTAGACAGAGCTTATTTTAATTCACGTATTATAGAAAAGGAGCGTTATACCATTACCAGTATGAAACATGCCGGATGGATAGCCGCAATTATTACAGTTTTGATATTGTGGCACCATGGAGGTATGCAACAGACGACAGCAGAAATGCGGGAACTTATGATATCGATGTTTCATATTACTGAGGCATAATATACAAAAAAAGCAAAAAAGAATTTTATAAAAAGGTTACATTTGTTACCATTTGTCCACTCCTACGGGAGTGGATTTTTTGTTATAATATAATTACAAAAATACAGTGGGATGCTTTGGATTCCACTTCGTATATATTTAATTTTAGGAGGACAAACCAATGGGGAAATTAGTAAAACTTAATCCAAGTGAATTGAAAGCACTTCGTCAGATTGATGAGCGTATGATTTCATACAACGTTGAAATGACAGAAGTAACAGGTGGTACTTTCTGGAAGGCTTATACAGAAGCTCAGGTAGATGGTACAGAAGAATTTCCAGTAATCAAAGACTGGACGAATATGGGGAATTTACAGCAGTGGTATGATCCAATTGATACAACAAATCCAAGACTTATCAAGCTTGCAAAAGACCTTGGTAAAGCATGGGTACGTGTATCTGGTACATGGGCAAATAAGACATACTATGATTTTGATGGACATACAAACGGACAGGTTCCAGAAGGTTATCAGAACCTTCTTACCAAAGAACAGTGGACAAACTTACTTGATTTTGTAAAAACAATCGATGGTAAATTATTAGTGTCTTTTGCAAACTGCCCAGGTAACCATAGCAAAGATGAACCATGGGATCCAACACAGGCAAAAATGCTTATGGACTACAGTATTGAGCATGGTGTTCCAGTTTCAGCAGCTGAATTTACAAATGAACCAAACTTAATCGCACTTTCTGGTTTACCAACAGGTTATACAGCAGCAGATCATGCACGTGACCATGATGCTTTCGGTGCATGGTTAAAAGAAAACTATCCAGACTGCTTATTCGTTGGTCCATGTACAGTAGGTGATATCGATATGTTTGGTGCAGGTATGGATGGTGCCGGCGGCGGTATGGCAGCAGGTTATGAAATTGTAACTACAGAAGATTTATTAGGTGAATACAAATCAAAAATGGATGTATTCAGCTACCACTATTATAACGGCGTTTCTGAACGTGGAGCAGCTATGGGTGGTCACTGGCCATACGAAGCAATTCTTACAGAACAGTATTTAGGAATTGCTGCTCACTGTGCAAGACAGTATGTTCCAAAACGTGATAGATATGTTCCAGGCGGACAGATGTGGGTAACAGAATCCGGCGATGCAGGATGTGGTGGTAATACATGGGCTTCTACTTATGCAGATGTACCACGTACATTGAATGAGTTTGGTGAGTTCCCAACTGTTACAGATGGTATTATTTTCCATAATACATTAGCATCTTCAGATTACGGATACTTAAAACATGGTACATTTGTTCCAAGACCAAGCTATTTTGCAGCATTACTCTGGAATCGTATCATGGGTTCAACTGTATATGATTGTGGAGCATTAGAAGAAGGTGCACATGTATATGCACACTCTCGTAAAGATGGAAAAGAAGGTATGGCTTACCTTATCGTAAACAACTCAAACGAGACAACAACAGTAGAACTTCCAGCAGAAGCTGATGTATACATGCTTGCAGGTGAAGATGGAAAACTTCGTGCACGTAACATGACATTGAATGGTAAAGTATTAGCACTTGGTGAAAACGATGAACTTCCAGCATTAGAACCAGTGAAAGCTAGTGGTACATTAGAAATTCCAGCAACAAACTGTGCATTTATCGTACTTTAATTAAAATTGGTCAGAGCCGGAGCGATATCCGGCTCTGAATATATAAAATGAAAATAGGGGAGAATAAACCAATGGGACAGACAGTAACATTATTACCTGAATTATCTGTGATTCGTACTGTAAACGACAAAATGATGTCTTACAACGTAGAATTTACAGAAGTAACAGGCGGAACATTCTGGAAAGCATACACACCAGAACAGATTGCAGGAACAGAGAAATTTGCAGTAGGTGGAGCAAGCAATATTGCAGAGGCAATGGCTTCTTTGATGCAGATGTATCCACCAATTGACCTTTACAATGAAAAACTTCGCAAATTAGCAAAAGAGTTCGGACCTGTATGGGTGCGTGTATCTGGTACATGGGCTACTAAGACATTCTATGACTGGGATGGTACAGGTGTTATTCCAGAAGGATATCAGAATATTCTTACAAAAGAACAGTGGATTGGAGTGCTTGATTTTGTAAAAGCAATCAATGCGAAACTGCTTATCTCTATCGCAAACTGTGACGGTAACCATAAACATGACGAGCCACTTGATTTAACATTAATCAAGAAACTTTACGAAATTACATATGCACACGGTGCAACAATCGATGCAACAGAATTCGTAAATGAACCAAATATGCTTGATATTACAGGTTTCCCTGTAGGATATACAGCAGAAGACTATGCACGTGACCAGGATCTTTACTTCGGATGGGTAAAGGAAAACTACCCAGATACACTTTGTGTAGGACCATGTAACACAGAAGGTACTATGGGAGACAAAGAAAAACAGAAAGACATGCCAGTTGGTGGCGTAGAAGCACTTTCTGGAAATATGGCTTCTTGTGATGCTTTAATGAACGGTACAGAAGTACCTATGGATGTATTTAGCTACCATTACTACAATGGTATTTCCGAGCGTTTAGAAATGGTTATGCCACAGATGCACTGGGATCCGGATAAAGTGTTGACAGAAGGTTATTTATCAGTAGCTCCAAGCTGTTGTGAATACAATATGCCACTTCGTGATAAATACGTTCCAGGCGGCGAAATGTGGGTAACAGAGTCTGGTGATGCAGGCGGCGGTGGAAATACATGGGCTTCTACATATGTTGATGTATTCCGTACTTTAAATGAACTTGGAACATTCGCAACACTTACAGATGGTGTTATTTTCCATAACACATTAGCATCTTCTGACTATGGTTTCTTAAAACATGGTACATTTGATCCTAGACCAAACTACTTCGCA
>JAFYQA010000114.1 GCA_017547315.1 Roseburia sp.
CGGAATACTTTCTCCAGTTAACGATGCTTCATTTACTGCACTGTGGCCCTCGATAACCACACCATCCACTGGAATATTCTCACCCGGTCTTACGACAAAGATATCGTCCTTTGCTACCTGCTCTATTGGTACTTCTGTCTCGACACCATTTACGAATAACACTGCTGTCTTCGGTGCCAGTTTCATCAGCCCTTTTAATGCATCCGTTGTTTTTCCTTTGGAACGGGCTTCTAACATTTTTCCAACTGTAATCAAAGTTAGAATCATCGCTGCAGATTCAAAATAAAACTCATGCATATAGGAATGGACGCCTGCCATATCACCATTTACCTGCGCATCTGTCATCGCAAACAACGCATACGTACTCCATACGAAAGAGGCTCCTGAACCCAATGCCACTAACGTGTCCATATTCGGCGCACCATGCAGTAACCCTTTAAAACCATTGATAAAAAACTTCTGGTTAATCACCATAACAATCACGGTTAATAATAATTGCACTAAACCAATGGCAATCGGATTCCTTGCTAACACTTCCGGCAGCGGCCATCCCCACATCATATGTCCCATGGACACATACATTAACACAATTAAAAATCCCAATGAAGAAAACAATCTGCGTTTCATCACCGGTGTTTCTCTGTCTTTTAACATCTCTTCTGAAGCATGACTACTTGCAGAAACATTTCCTGCTTCCTTAGATTTACTGCTTCCTTTTGCTTCTGCTCCATATCCGGCAGCTTCTACTGCTTTAATAATCTCTGCTTCGCTTGCAGTACCTTCCACTCCCATAGAATTGGTCAAAAGGCTGACCGAGCAGGAGGTTACACCCTCCACCCCGTTTACAGCCTTTTCTACTCTAGCACTGCAGGCAGCACAACTCATACCTGTTACATTATACTGCTTCATTGTTTTTCATCACCTTCTACATATCTTCCTAATTACAATTCACCCTGCTAAATACTTATTCTTCCTCGATATGCTCTCTTCCCTGTGCGATAATCGTTCGAACATGTTCATCTGCCAGAGAATAAAAAATGGACTTGCCGTCTCTGCGGCTTTTTACTAATTTATTCTGTTTTAAAATCTTAAGCTGATGGGAAATGGCTGACTGTGTCATATTAAGTGCCTGTGCCAAATCACATACACACACTTCCGTTTCAAAAAGTACGAACAATATCCGGATTCTTGTGGAATCTCCAAACACCTTAAACAATTCCGCCAAATCATAAAGTTCTGTTTCTTCCGGCATTTTCTCTCGCACGATATTTAGAAGTTCTTCGTGTACTTCTTCCCCATCACAGATTTCAATCGGTTTTTCAATCATATTTATTTTCCTTTTCCAAAAATCCCAAGCGTTCTGGTTGCATTGATAACAGCTATCACCATAACTCCAACGTCTGCAAAAATTGCCAGCCACATATTTGCAATACCAATCGCTACCAAAATAAGACACAATACTTTGATTCCGATAGCAAAGTAGATGTTCTGGTATACAATCCGCATACATTTCTTAGCGTGTTTCATTGCCTTGGCAATCTTAGCCGGATCATCATCCATCAAAACGATGTCTGCCGCTTCAATAGCTGCATCCGAACCAATCGCACCCATTGCAATACCTACATCTGCTCGCGATAATACCGGTGCATCATTGACACCATCACCAACAAAAACAAGCTTTTCTTTTTCTCCTTTTGCAGCAATCATCTTTTCTACGATTGCTACTTTATCTGCCGGAAGCAGTTCGCTATGTACTTCGTCAATGCCAAGTTCTGCTGCGACATGTTCTGCAACATGTTTTGCATCACCGGTAAGCATGACAAGCTTTTTGATGCCAGCTTTTTTCAACTCTTCCATCGCTGTTTTCGCACTTGGTTTTATCTTATCTGAAATCACAATACTGCCTGCAAAAGTTCCGTCCACAGCCACATAAACTAACGTGCCAAATGACTCCGCTTTCGCATAGGAGACACCGAGATTTTTCATTAATTTTTCATTACCTACGGCTACACTTTTACCCATTACATTAGCTGAGACACCATTTCCGCTGATTTCCTGCACATCAGAAACTTTTGTCAAATCCAATGCTTTTCCATAGGCATTCTTCAAACTCTTACTGATTGGATGTGTAGAATAACTCTCTGCTAAAGCTGCGTATTCTAATAATGCCTCCTCTGTCATGCCGTTTGTGCTGACTTTCGTTACCTCAAATACTCCCTGTGTTACCGTTCCTGTTTTATCAAATACCACATATTTCGTTGCAGCTAATGTCTCGATGTAATTCGAACCTTTGATTAAGATACCATCTTTGCTTGCTCCACCGATACCGCCAAAAAAGCTTAGTGGAATACTGATAACCAACGCACACGGACAGCTCGTTACTAAAAATGATAAGGCACGATACAGCCAGCCGTTCCAGTTTGGATCCATCTGCATGATGATACTTGCAATCGGTGGAATCACTGCCAGTGCCAATGCACTGTAGCACACGATAGGGGTATAATATTTTGCAAATTTAGAAATAAAATTCTCTGATTTTGCTTTTCTAGAACTTGCATTTTCCACCAAATCCAAAATCTTAGAAACCGTTGATTCTCCAAATTCTTTTGTGGTCTGAATACGAAGCACACCTGTCATATTAATACAACCACTAAATACTTCTTCTCCC
>JAFYQA010000115.1 GCA_017547315.1 Roseburia sp.
GACTTTTATCAGGGGGTATACCATGCCAAAGACAGCAACAGACATTATGAATTTTATCCAGGAAAACGACATTAAAATGGTGGATTTCAAAATCGTTGACATCCACGGTCAGTTCCGCCACGTAACCATTCCGGCATCTCAGTTTACCGAAGACACCATGAAAGACGGTATCGGTTTTGATGCATCCAATTATGGTTACGCAGTAGTAGAAAAGAGTGATATGGTTTTCATTCCGGATTTGGACACCGCAGTAATCGATCCATACTGCGACATTCCTACTTTGTCTATCACCGGTAATGCTATGATTATCGATTATCCGGAAAACCGTCCATTAGACCAGTATCCAAGAAATATCGTATTAGCAGCAGAGCAGTATATGAAAGACCTTGGTATTGCTGATACCATGCTCATTTTACCAGAATTTGAATTCCATATGTTTGATGATGTAGCATGGTCTGTAAGACCAAATTCTATCGGAGTTTCCGTTGATGCCGAGCAGGCATATTGGAACAGCGACAATCAGGGCTTAGGCTGTGTTGTTCCTCATCAGAAAAATTACCACATCGCAAAACCTTTCGATGCGACTTATGAA
The DNA here is from genome assembly GCA_017547315.1 of Roseburia sp. The sequence goes on from JAFYQA010000115.1 coordinate 593, forward strand.
TGTCGTTCTGAAATGTGTTTAGAACTAGAAAAAATGGGTATCGCTATCAAATATCACCATCCGGAAGTTGGTGCAGCGGGTCAGTTTGAAATCGAGCCAATGCTTGGTCAGATGTCAAAAATGGCTGATGCTTCCATGATGATTAAATATGTCATTCACAACACTGCCATGAAACATGGCAAAGTAGCTACTTTCATGCCAAAACCTGTTTACGGTGAAGCTGGTAACGGTATGCATGTACATATGTTGTTATTAAAAGACGGAGAACCTGTATTCTCAGATGATAATGGTTACTCACATTTAAGTGAAACAGCACATTACTTCATGGGCGGTTTATTAAAACATATTTCTTCCCTTTGTGCTATCACAAACCCAAGTACCAACTCTTTCAAGAGACTGGTTCCTGGCTTTGAAGCACCTGTAACCGTTGGTTACGCTACCTCTAACCGTAGTGCCGTTATCCGTATTCCTGCTTATGCAAAGACTCCTGCATTACGTCGTTTTGAGATTCGTAACCCAGACGCAACCTGTAATCCATACCTTTGCTACGCAGCACTTTTAATGGCTGGCTTAGATGGTATCAAGAATAAGATTGATCCACACGCAAATGGCTGGGGACCATACGACATGAATCTCTATTCTCTACCGGAAGAAGAAAAAGCAAAACTTTCTTCTCTTCCAACACGTTTAGATGATGCTCTCGATGCTTTAGAAGCTGACCATGACTACTTAACAGCAGGTGGGGTATTCCCAGAACACCTCATCAAGAACTTCATCGCTATGAAACGTAAGGAATGTATGGAAATGTCTAAGATTCCACATCCTGCAGAATTTGACAAATACTTTAATTTATAGAAGTTTTAAAACACTTTATTGAAAGACAAAACGTGTGCCGGAAATGTAACTCTTTTGCGTATATAGCATAAAGAATTACATTTCCGGCACACGTTATATTTTCCATAATTTTAGAAATAACTTACCTTAATTCGTTTACCCATCTCTCTTAGGCTCTTTGAAAGTTCCTCTACCAAATTCATTTTAATACTAAAGTTAATTGGTAAATCCGGATTCTGATGAGCCGGATTAATCGCTCTACCTACATAAAAATTAATATCGGTAGCTTCCTCAAAAAGTATCTGACAAATCAAGGCTGCACCATCTTTTTTGAAATACCACTGTTCATATAACTCATTTTCGGCAAGGTAATCTTGAGCATATTCCACTACTTTGTTCACGGTAATTACTCCCTCTGTTACCAAATCTACTCCTTCAATTTGAGCAATTGGTGGTATATCTAATTTTTCAAAATTTAAGGTTGCCTGTAATGGCTTACCCAAATATTTGGATGCAATCGATGACGTTGTTCCTCCACATATAATATGTTTTCCTTCTTTTGAGAAAAACAATGCCATCATACGATTCACGTCGTCCGGATTCGATGGCGGACCAAATAATATATTCACTGGTTCACGTTTACGGATCTTTACGATACAAGCCGTCGCATCATCACCAGGTTCATAACCATATAATTTGTTACACTCATCTACCAGCATAGTCGCAAGATTCTTCGCCGTTAATCCGTTCATCGCCATCACTTCCATAAAAGCAATGATATCTTCTCTCTTCCAACCAAAATTATAAGAAAGACCGATTCCTGCATGTGGGCAACCATCACTCATGCTTACGAAAATATCATTTTCCTGAAAATGAATTGTGCTCTTATAAATCTTTTTACCATCAATACTCGTTTCTAACTTTGGATAATCATAATTCACCCCATCACGAATCATGATAACTTGCGGATTATCATACTGAATAATCTCAATCGTCTCATTATTTATTAAATGCATAATGGTAAAGGTCGAGTATGCCACACCTCGTACAGAACACACCGGCAAGGTAGCCGCAATCGTTGAAACACACTCGTCAATCGGCAAGCCTGCAGCCATCATGGTAGAGATAATTTTTGAAGTGAGTGTTGAAAGAATACTCGCTTTTACACCACTTCCCAATCCATCTGCCAGCACGATAACCGTCGAATTCTCATTCTGTTCTACTACTTCCACATGATCACCACAAAGCTGCTCTCCATGATGATTAATGCTTTTATATCCAATATCTACACATAAATCATTCATCTGTAATAGACTCCTTTAATTTCGCAAGTGCAATTTTGGTTTCTGCTGCCGTTTCACCTAACAGAGATGCAATTTCCTGAACAATACGCATCTGTTTATCAACTACTTTATCTGCAACCTCTACCGTCTGGCGGCTAATACTTTCTTTCTTTGCACGCTGCTTCTCTTCATCTGTTACATCTCGCATATTACAAATCAACAAATGTGATTCTCTATCATGTACCACGGACTGCTCGACATAGCGTTTGTACTCTGCCAGATAAACACGTTTATTCTGTATACTTCTACCGCTATCTAAAACCTCCACAAAATCCAATGGGTCGAGAATACGCACTACCGGCTCTCCTAAAATATCTGAACTAAAACGAATATTCATCAATTTTCTTGCTGCTTCATTAATCTGCTGCACTTCCAAATTCTCATTCAATACAACGATACCATTTGGTGAGTTCTTAACAATTGCATCAGAAAAACTTTCTGCTTTGTTCTTCAAATAAGGCAGGCACATAGACGCCTCTGCCTTACCCTGGCAAATTGCAATCGCCTTTTCACGGCAAGTATTGTAACCACAGGAACCACAGTTCAATTCGTCTGCTGGTTTCATTTTACCCATCTGTCGAAGCGCTGCATAAATCTCTGTCTCTGTTGGTTTTGCTAACTTATGTTCAATATATTCAAAATGTTTTTTCAACTCTACCATTTTTGGCTGTTCTACATCAAAGTCTTGCTCACCGGCATAATTTGAAATGGTTATATAATCTTTCACATGAGAAGTAATATGATATTTCTCCATAACCGGACCACCGATACAACTTCCTACACAAGCAGACATTTCAATAAAACATTTATGTATTTTTCCAGCCTCAATATCACCAATTGCATTTATACAATTTTGTACACCGTCTACTGCTAAGTAAGTATATCCCGGAATGTCTTGTGCCATGGTTTTTAATACGCCACCCGTAGTTGGGAAAAATCTCGCACGACTCTCCTCTGTTTTGTCCATCTGTCGTTTTAATTCGATATTTTCTGCTTTCAACCAGTTAGACAATTCTTCAAAGGTTAAAACTGCATCTACGATTCCTTTATAATGCTCTGCTTCATCCTTTTTCGAAACACATGGTCCCACAAAGACTGTTTTCGCATTCGGATAACGTTTTTTAATATCATTACAGTGTGCCTGCATTGGTGACACAACATCTGCTAAATATTCTAACATCGCTGGATAATATTTCTGAATCAAGAGGTTAACCGAATGACAGCAGGAAGTAATAATAATATCACGTCCCTCTTCTCTTAACATTCTCTCATACTCATTTTTAACCATGGTCGCACCGATGGCAGTTTCTTCTACGTCATAAAAACCCAGCTGCTTTAAAGCCTCACGCATACCTTCAATTCCAACACCTTCATAATTAGCTACAAATGATGGTGCTAAACTTACAATAACAGGATCTGTATCCTGTAAAAATACCTTTACTTTTTCTGTTTCGTCTACAATCTGTTTTGCATTCTGTGGACAAACTACAAAACACTCTCCACACAAAATACACTCATTTCCGATAATATGAGCCTGATTACCCGAAAAACGGATCGCTTTTACCGGACAGTGACGAATACATTTATAACAGTTTTTACAGTTTGATTTTTTTAATGTCAAACAATTAGACATATTCTTTTACTTCCTTTCTATCACTGCACATTTGTTAATATTTTAACACGTCCCCCCCTAATTGTGAACCATTAAAATAACCAATCTTATTGCTTTTTTTTCCCACACAAGCTAAAATATAAACAAAGATAAGTTTCGGAAATATGTAGAAAGGAGGCTCTACAACTATGGCAATACAACCAGTAACCATGAATAAAATAGCATCTGTGGCACCTGCTTCTTTGGCAGCAAACACAAGTGCTAGCGAAAATACCAAAGAGATTCAGTCACAAATCTCTACCAAGCAGCAGCATCTAAAAAAAGTATCCTCTGACGATTCCATTACCGCTACTGAAAAAGAGGAAAAACGCCGCCAATTACAAAAAGAAATTGACGACTTAAACCGTGAATTAGAACGTAAAAAACAAGAGCAGGAAGAAAAAGCAAAGGAAGCTGCCAAAAAGCAGGAACAGGCGGAAGCTCGGAAAGCCGAGATGCAAAAAAAAGCCATGACATCCGTTGATTCCAAAGAAGATTCTGCTCGTATTTCTTCAAAAGAAGCTGA
>JAFYQA010000116.1 GCA_017547315.1 Roseburia sp.
ATCCAATATCTATGAGTCAGGTCCCTTTTCAAACAGTTGACTTTGCGAAGTACGTTTTGTAAAATCCGGCCTGTAAGAAAATCTAAGAAACCTACAAGGGCACTGTCCGTGTCTATGCAGAAAATCCCTCAAAATTGTGAAACCCTTAGCGAACGGGAAAAATCACGTTTCCGGCATCTGCAAAATTAGACTTTCAAACATTTCTTCACAACAAGCAAAAATATCTTTTCTAAAATGTTTGGCACTATCCAAAGACTTCATGAAAGAAATACTCCACATTCTGCGAGCCATGAATCATTCGCAAAACGAAAGTTTATCGCATCATGCCTTGATTACTCACGAAGATGTTTTTTTACACGTTCGATTAGCATCTGTAATGCCACCATGTTTTCTCCACCTTCTGGAATGATAATGTCTGCACGACGTTTGCTTGGTTCTACAAACTGTTCGTGCATTGGTTTTACAGTCGTAAGATACTGACTGATTACACTATCTAACGAACGTTCACGTTCTTTTACATCTCTAAGAATTCTTCGTAAAATACGCACATCTGCATCCGTATCCACAAAAACTTTGATATCCATTAACTCACAAAGAGAATGTTCTGCAAAAATGAGAATTCCTTCCAACACAATAACCGGAGCCGGATTCACAACAACTACCTCATCCGAACGATTATGTACTGTATAATCATAGACAGGCATCTGAATAGCTTGTCCCGCTTTTAACATTTTGATGTGCTCACATAACAATTCTGTATCAAACGCATCCGGATGATCATAATTTAACAGACAACGTTCCTCGTAAGTCATTTCATCATGGCGCTTATAATAATTATCATGACGTAAAATACTTACTTCATCCCTGCCAAAACTGTCCACCAATTTATCTGCTAAAGTTGTCTTTCCACTTCCGGTTCCACCTGCAATACCGATTAATATTGTACTCATAATTTCCTCACTTTTATATCTCGTTATGTTTATAAGAATGCAGAGCTAGGACACCCAAATTCGCCCTAGCTCTGCATTACGTAATCTTTTAATAATCAGATTTTTCTGAAGATTTGCCAATAATTGCAAGTGTTGCACTTGTACCAAGTCTGCTTGCACCTGCATCAATCATGCTCTGTGCTTCTTCTGCATTATGAATACCACCAGAAGCCTTAACACCTGTATCCTCACCAACTGTTTTTCTCATAAGGGCAACGTGATGTGTTTTCGCACCTGCTGTAGAGAAACCTGTAGATGTCTTAACGAAGTCTGCACCTGCTTCTTTTGATAATTCACATGCTTTTACGATTTCTTCATCTGTCAAAAGACAAGTTTCAAGAATTACCTTTAATACGATGTCGCCACATACCTCTTTTAATGTTTTGATATCATTTAATACATAATCATATTTGCCATCTTTTAACGCGCCAACATTGATAACCATATCGATTTCTGTAGCACCATCTTCAATAGCTGCTTTTGTCTCGAATGCTTTTACTCTTGTATCAGACATACCAAGAGGGAAACCTACTACTGTACATACTTTAACATCAGAACCAGCTAATTTCTCAGCCACAAATTTTGTGTAATACTGATTCACACAAACAGACATAAAATCATTTTCTAATGCTTCGTTACAGATTTTTTCAACCTGTGCTTCTGTTGCATCTGCTTTTAAAATAGTATGGTCAAAATATTTTGTTGAAATCATAATATACCTTCCCTTTCTCACTACTCAAGAAAAACTGTTTTTATTTTTTATAATGCTTGCATCAATTTTGATACTTGCATCATCATATTATCTTTGTCCTTTATCGTATGGAATACCTTCCGCTTTTGGTGCACTTGAATGTTTAGAAGTAAATGCTAAAACAATCAATGAAACAACGTATGGTAACATGTTGTATACACCACTTGGGATATTTAAGTTTACAAGGAAATCAAAGCCGAAGTAAACGTTTGATAATGCACGGAAGAAACCGAATAAAATCGCTGCAAGTGCAATATTCTGTGGTTTCCACTTACCGAAAATCATAACTGCAAGTGCAAGGAAACCAAAACCGGCTACACCATACTCAAACTTCCACTCAGATACACCTGTAGTAATATACATAATACCACCAAGACCACCAAGTAAACCAGAAATTAATACACCGGCCCAACGCATCTTGTATACATTAATACCTACAGAGTCAGCAGCCTGTGGATGCTCACCACATGCCATAAGACGTAAACCAAATTTTGTCTTATATAAAATTACATAAGATGCAATTGTTACTAAAACAGTAATTAACATAAACCAGCTGAATTCGAAACCATTAATATTTACAATAAATGCTTTCTTTTCATCGATATACTGAACAATTGATGAATGGTCATCTGGGTTTGTAATTGTGTTGATAGACTTTACAATTACAGTTGCAGCTGCTGTACCAAGCATGTTCATAGCTGTACCAATAATTGTCTGGTCTGCTTTAAAATGAATCGCTGCAATTGCTAAAAGTGAAGAATAAATCACACCACAAATTAAAGCTGCACCGATTGTTAATACAATAATCATAAATGCAGAGGTTCCATCTGGCATAAAACGCATCATAAGCGCACCACCCATGGCACCCATAACCATGATACCTTCCAAACCTAAGTTAATAACACCTGAGTGTTCTGCAAAACATCCACCCAATGCTACTAATGTAAGGATGCAGGCAAATAAAATTGTATACTGAAGTAATAATGTCATTATTTGTCTCCTCCTTCCTTAGTTTCTGTATCTTTTGTTTCAGCAGCCTTTGCTGCTTTCTTTTCTTCTGATTTCGCAATAGAAGAATTCATCGCAAATTTAAGGAAACCAACGAAACCACACAGATAAATAATCAATGCTGAAATCAAGCTTGAAATCTGTGAACAGTAAACCGTTAAGTCTACATGAGAACCGCCATCTGTAATATGCTGAATAAAGAATGATGCAAAAATGGATCCAATTGGACTTAATCCGCCTAAGAATGCCGCTGCAATACCGTTAAAGCCCATTCCCGGTACAGATGAGATTGTTACCTGCCACTGTTCAAGGTCTGTCTGATACATGAAAGAACCTGCAAGACCTGCTAATGCACCACTGATTGCTAAAGAAACAATAATATTTCTCTTTTCAGCCATACCACAATACTTTGCAGCATTTTTGTTATAACCAGTTGCTTTTAATTCATAACCGAATTTTGTCTTTTCTAATACTACCCATACCAAAATAGCAAAAATGATTGCTAATGGGATTGCAATACTTACATATTTGTTATTGTTAAAAAGTGTTTCTAATCCTAAACTTGGTAAAATAGCCTGTGCACCTTTTGCTTTTAATGTATAAGTGTATGCACTTGCTGCATCTTTTACATTGGCAAGAACCATATTGGTAAAATATAAACCAATCCAGTTAAGCATAATACCTGAAATAACTTCGTTTACATTTAAGTATGCTTTTAATGCACCAGTAATCACACCAAATAAAGCACCTGCTACTGCAGCAAAGATTAAGCATGGAAGCCAGCCCCAACCTAATCCTAATGCAGCATATAAACATGCACAAGAACCGATAACATACTGTCCGGCTGCTCCAATGTTAAATAAACCTACTTTGTATGAGAACAATACTGATAAGGAACACATTACAAGTGGTGCTGTCTTAACTAAAGTAGTACCCATGTGTTTTAACTGTGTTGCTGGTTTGTTATATCCAAGGAAGTTCTTTGCAACGTCCATGATTGCACCAGCTGCTCCGCTTGGTTCGATTGCTAATAATACAAGATATCCAACAAACATACCAAGAAGGATGCAGACAAAAGACGCCAGTAATGACTGTACGCCATCATTTTTTAATATTTTTTTCATGATACAGTCACCTCATCTTTCTTCGCACCAGCCATGTAAAGACCTAATTCTTCCTGTGTTGTTGTCTTAGGATCAAATTCACCAACGATTTCTCCTTCGTACATTACAAGAATTCTATCAGGTACGTCCATAACCTCGTCTAGTTCTAATGAAACAAGTAATACTGCCTTACCAGCATCACGCTGTGCTACAAGCTGCTTATGAATATATTCAATCGCACCTACGTCAAGACCACGTGTTGGCTGAACTGCGATTAATACTTCTGGATTCTTGTCAATCTCACGTGCAATGATAGCTTTCTGCTGATTACCACCAGACATACTACGTGAAATTGTAATAGGTCCCTGACCTGAACGTACATCGTACTGTTCAATCAGACGTTCTGCATTTGCTCTGATATTTTTAGTTCTTAAGAAACCTGCTTTATTTGTAAATTCAGGCTCAAAATATCTCTGAAGAACTAAGTTGTTCTCCAATGTATAATCTAATACAAGACCATGTTTGTGTCTATCTTCTGGAATATGGCTAAG
>JAFYQA010000117.1 GCA_017547315.1 Roseburia sp.
ATAGGCAATGACACCATCAATCACCTCTCCTAAATTGTGAGGCGGTGTACTAGTCACCATACCAACTGCGATACCCTCAGAACCATTTACCAAAAGGTTCGGGATCTTAACTGGTAAAACAGCCGGCTCTTTTTCTGTCTCATCGAAGTTCGGTACAAAATCTACGACATCTTTGTCCAAATCAGCTAAGAAAGCTTCCTGTGTAATTTTCTGAAGTCTTGCTTCCGTATATCGCATCGCAGCGGCTCCATCTCCTTCGATGGAACCGAAATTACCATGCCCATCAACAAGTGGTAACTCCTTCTTAAAATCTTGAGCCATTACAACCAATGCTTCGTAAATAGAACTGTCGCCATGTGGGTGGTATTTACCCATGGTGTCACCGACAATACGCGCACATTTTCTGTACGGTTTGTCATAACGGATGCCTAATTCGTACATATCGTATAATGTACGTCGCTGTACTGGTTTTAAACCGTCTCTGACATCCGGTAAAGCACGCGCAATAATAACACTCATGGCATAGTCGATATATGATTTTTGCATCAGCTCCGAATACTCGGTGCGGATGATTTGTTCTTCCTGTCTCATCTATTCTCTCTCCTATACGTCCAAAGCTGCATCATGCGCATGCTCATAAATAAACGCTCTACGTGGCGGCACATCATTGCCCATCAATAGCTCTGTGATATCAGATGCCATACGTCCGTCTTCGATTTCGATTCGTCTTAACATACGACGCTCTGGATCTAATGTCGTCTCCCAAAGCTGCTCTGCATCCATTTCACCAAGACCTTTATAGCGCTGTAAGGTAAAACTACCTTTATGTGTCTTACGATAACGTTCTAATGCTGCATCATCGTATAAATATTCTTCCTCACCTTTGCTTGGAATCGCTTTGTACAGCGGTGGCATCGCCACATATACATGCCCTTCGTAAATCAATTCTGGCATAAAACGGTAAAACAATGTCAATAGCAATGTAGAAATATGAGCACCATCTACGTCCGCATCGGCCATGATGATAATCTTGTCATAACGTAACTTGCTAATGTCAAAGTCATTACCATAACCTTCTGAAAATCCACAGCCAAACGCATTAATCATCGTCTTAATCTCTGCATTGGCAAGCACTTTATCAATACTTGCTTTCTCTACGTTTAATATTTTACCACGAATTGGTAAAATCGCTTGGAAATTACGATCACGCGCTGTCTTCGCAGAACCACCCGCAGAATCACCCTCTACAATGAAAATCTCACAGATAGATGGATCTCTGCTCTCGCAGTTTGCTAATTTACCATTTGAGTCAAAAGAGAATTTCTGCTTTGTAAGTAAGTTCGTCTTTGCTTTCTCTTCTGACTTACGAATTTTAGCTGCTTTTTCCGCACAGGAAATTACAGTCTTTAATGTTTCTAAATTCTTATCAAAGAAAAGCTGAATCTCATCGCCTGTCACCTTGGCTGTAGCACGGGACGCATCCTGATTGTCAAGCTTTGTCTTCGTCTGTCCTTCAAATCTTGGGTCTGGGTGCTTAATCGAAATCACCGCTGTCATACCGTTACGCACATCTGCACCGGTAAAGTTCGTGTCTTTTTCCTTTAAAATACCCAGTTCTCTCGCATAGTTATTAATAACCGTTGTAAATACGGTCTTAAACCCTGTGATGTGAGCACCACCCTCTGCATTAAAAATATTGTTACAGAAACCTAAAATATTCTCATGGAACTCATTCGTGTACTGAAATGCACCTTCAATCTCGATGCCTTCACTCACACCTTTAAAATGAATGACTTCATGTAAAGTCTCACTATTTTTATTAATATCCTTTACAAAGCCCTTGATCCCTTCTTCTTCGTGGTATTCGATATGCTCAACTTCCTCACCACGACGGTCTTCGTAAATAATCGTTAATTTCGGATTTAAGTATGCAGTTTCATGCATACGGCTTTTTACTTCGTCTTCTTTGAATTTGGTTTTTTCAAAAATCTCTGGATCCGGTAAAAAATTTACTTTTGTTCCGGTCTTTTTGGTCTTGCCGATCTTTGGAAGAAGTCCTGCTTCTAATTCAACAGTCGGTACACCTCTTTCATAACGATCATGGTGTACATACCCTTCTCGGCTAATCTGCACATCCATGTAAGTAGAAAGTGCATTAACAACCGAAGAACCTACACCATGCAGACCACCACTCGTCTTATATGCAGAATCATCAAACTTACCGCCCGCATGTAAAGTTGTATAAACCAAACGTGCTGCTGATACACCTTTTGCATGCATACCAACCGGCACACCTCGTCCATTATCTTCTACGGTACAGGAACCGTCTTTTTCTAAAGTTACCCAAATGGTATCACAAGCTCCTGCCAGATGCTCATCCACTGCATTATCCACGATTTCGTATATTAAGTGATTCAAACCTTTTCTTGAAACACTTCCGATGTACATACCCGGTCTTTTACGAACGGCCTCTAAGCCTTCTAACACCGATATATTACTTGCATCATATGTCGATTTTGCCATTTTTGCACTCCTATTTCACTTTCTTACAGTTTTGCGCAGCAAATACCAAGACCTGCTATTTATTGCTTCTGCGATTCCATATGTGAAATTACCATTAAGGCAATCTTAAAGGTCAACGCATCTTCAAATTTTCGGATATCAAGTCCGATTATCTTCTCTAAACGTTCCAGTCGATACACCAGCGTGTTACGATGTACGTAAAGCTGTCTGGCTGTCTCTGAAATATTTAAGTTATTCTCGAAAAATTTCTGAATGGTCACCATCGTCTCTTCGTCGAAAATATCCGGTATCCCATCTGCAAATACTTCTTTGATAAACATCTCACACAAACTCATCGGAAGCTGATAAATCAAACGACCGATTCCAAGCAAGCTATAGCTTATAATCTCTTTCTCTGCATAGAAAATTCGCCCTACTTCTAATGCCATTTTTGCTTCCTGATAGGATTTGGCGATGTCTTGTAAATTATGCACACGATTACCATAGCTTACACGTACTTTCACCATAGCCTCTGCATGCATATTATCTATAATCATACTTGCCAGTAACATGAGTTCTTCTTCACTCTTCATATCACGGCAGTCTTTTATCAAAATGATACTCTTTTCATCGATCTCCGTCACAAAATCCTTCGTCTTGGTGACAAACAGATTTTTTACCGTTTCCATAACCGTTGCATCTTTTCTACCTTCTACTTCGATAACGTAAACGACACGATCTGCCTGCTCTATATGTAACTTTTGTGCCTTGTTGTACATGTCCACTACGAGCATATTGCCAAGTAAAATATTCTGCATGAAATTATTACGGTCAAACTGCTCCATATAGGCACTTGCCAGATTGCGGAGCTGACATACTGCCATCTTCCCCACCATAAATGATTCTTCCGAAGTAGCGTGTGCCAGCAAAATATACTCTAACTCGCCTTCCACCATTACTTTATAAAAATAGTAACCTGCCTGTTTCTGGCTCTCTGCCATAGACTCTGCAAAAGCCTCTACTGCAGCTTCCATATCAGATTCCGGTGCCTGTGTCGCTGCAACTAATTTACCTCTGTCCGTATATACAACAATATCTGTATTAGAGATATCTCTCATCTCATCAATTGCTACTTGAATTTTGTGATTTGAAATCATAATTGTATTCCTCAGTATTCTCACTATAATCAAAGTATGTTTACACACTTTGTGCGCGCGAGCAGGCTGTTTAACAGCACCTTCCACTCTGCGAGCTGTGCATCCACGCAAAGCTTTCAGCTCCTGCGTATAACTTAGAAAAACTGGGTACATATGGCTGTACCCAGTTCTTGGTTTTAAGCTTATTTAATTCTACCGAATTAGTTTGTAATTGTCAATTCAGTTTCTTTGTCAAATACATGAACCTTGCTTGGATCAAGAGCTAATTTAACATGATCGCCGTAACGAGCTTTTGAGCTTGAATCAACTTTTGCTGTCATAGTTGTACCACCAAGTGAGTAGTATAATAATGACTCAGCACCTAATAATTCGTAACCTGTTAAATCTGTTTCGAATGTAGAATCTTTGAATTCAGCTAATGCAACTTCTGAATCGCTGATATGTTCTGGTCTGATACCCATAACAACTGTCTTACCATCGTAAGCTTTTACTTTTGCAGCTTTTTCTGCTGGAAGAACGATAGATGTCTTGTCAAAGTTAAGAGTTACTTTGTCGCCTTCTGCTTTTACTACTGCATCGATGAAGTTCATCTGTGGTGAACCAATGAAACCAGCTACGAATAAGTTGTTTGGTTTGTTGTATAATGTCTGTGGAGAATCAACCTGCATGATAACACCATCTTTTAATACAACGATTCTTGTACCTAATGTCATAGCTTCTGTCTGGTCATGTGTTACGTAGATGATTGTAGCTTTTAATCTGTTATGTAATGCTGAAATCTCAGAACGCATCTGTACACGTAATTTAGCATCTAAGTTTGAAAGAGGTTCGTCCATTAAGAATACTTTAGGATTACGAACGATAGCACGTCCCATAGCAACACGCTGTCTCTGACCACCAGATAAAGCCTTTGGTTTACGATCTAATAATTTCTCAAGGTCAAGAATTCTAGCTGCTTCTTCTACTTTCTGTTTGATTTCATCCTTTGGAACTTTTCTTAACTTTAATCCGAATGCCATGTTATCAAATACTGTCATATGTGGATATAAAGCGTAGTTCTGGAATACCATCGCGATATCTCTATCCTTTGGTTCTACGTCGTTCATTAATTTACCGTCAATGTAAAATTCACCTTTAGAAATATCTTCCAAACCAGCGATCATACGAAGTGTTGTAGATTTACCACAACCAGATGGTCCTACGAAGATGATGAATTCCTGATCTGCTACTTCAAGATTGAAATCTTTAACAGCTTCAAAGCCGTTAGAGTAGATTTTGTAAATGTGCTGCAATGATAAACTTGCCATTTCAGTTACCCTCCATTAATTCCGATTTTCGTTTTACGATAGTTATACTATACAAAAAAACTGCACAAATTGCTATATGTTACATAGACAAAAAAAAGTGGTTATTTCAGTCATATTGACGAACAACCACTTTTATATTATAGGATTATTGTTTCCCAGTGCTTCCAATACCGCCTCTATCTTCATTTCCAAGCACTTCTACTTCTTCAAACGTAATCTGTGGCTGGTGTTTTTGAATACGGAACTGACAAATACGGTCGTTCACATGAATCACTGTATCTCTGACTGCTAAAACCGGCATCATCCATACGTCATTATCACCACAATAGGTCTCATCGATGACCCCCATATGGTTTGTCTGGATAATTCCAAAATTCTTATAAGTAGAACTTCTTGGTACCACTACCGCTTCGTAGCCTGCTGGAAGCTGCATAGACACACCGAGCTTAATTAAACGAAATTCGCCCTGTTTTAGCTCTACTTCTTCTGCTGAACGAAGGTCAATCCAGTCACTTTTACCTTCGATGTAGGTCAACTTTTCAATCTCATCCGAATGATATTTGATTTTAATTGTTTCTCTTTCCATAACATTCATCCTTCCCACTCAAGTGCCATATGCTCCGATTTCTTATCACGCATCATCAGTCCAAGCACTGCTTCGCGGGCAGACTTGCCTTCGAATAATACCGCATTTACTTCCTGAATGATTGGCATGTCCACTTCATATTTTTTAGCAAGGGCAATCGCTGCTTTTGCAGAATATACACCCTCTACTACCATTTTTACTTCATCCATAGCTTCCTGCATGGAAAGTCCCTGACCGATTAACATACCCGCCTTACGGTTACGGCTATGTTTACTCTGACAGGTTACGATTAAGTCACCAATACCGGTTAAACCATTTAAAGTCTCTGAGCTTGCACCCATTTTAAGTGCAAGACGACTCATTTCTGAGATACCTCTTGTGATAAGGGCCGCTTTTGTATTATCACCATAGCCCAAACCATCGGTCATACCTGCTGCTAAAGCAATAACGTTCTTTAACGAACCGCCAAGTTCCATACCAAGTACATCCGGACTTGTGTATACACGGAATACTTCATTCATGAAAATATCCTGAATACCTTCTGCTACTTCACGTTTTTTTGCACCTGCTACTACGGTAGTCGGCAACTCTCTACCAACTTCTTCCGCATGGCTAGGTCCACACATGACTGCTACCTCTGCTGTCGGAATCTCATCTTCTACTACCTCTGAAATCGTCATCAATGTCGCTTCTTCAATACCCTTTGCCACACAGACAATCACCTGACCTTCTTTTACAAAAGGTGCCATGGATTTCGCTGTACTTCTGGTAAATACAGAAGGCACTGCTAAAATCAGATAATCACTTCCCAAAACAGCATCCTTTAAATCCGTTGTAAATTTCATATCTTTTGGAAGTCTTACACCCGGAAGTTTCTCTAAATGTTCATGATAATCATTAAGCATCCGAATCTCAGCTTCTACAATCGACCATACTACCACTTCATTGCCATTTGTATGAAGCACTTTTGCAAGGGCAATTCCCCAGCTTCCAGCTCCAATTACACCTACTCTTGCCATCGTATACTTTGCTCCTTTCTATATCCCGCAAACTTTGGACCTTTGACACAAAGCTGTGTTACGCCTCCTTTTTAGAACCGACTTTATTCTCTGTTCCTGCTAAAAGACGACCAATATTCGCCTTATGTCTCCAAATTGCCATCACACCAAAAATAATCGCTAAAATATCGTATTCTAAAATATTCTCTGTCGGCAATCCAAGTGCTCCCATAAAGTTATATTCTACTACTTGAATCATAAATAATGCCGCCATTAAAATAGAACCTAATGACACATATTTTGTCAACCAAAGGCAAAGTACAAATACTGCAAGGCAGGATGGTACTGCCTGTGGACATACTGCAAAAACCACACCTGCAGTACAAGCGATTCCTTTTCCACCCTTAAACTTTAAATAGAATGGAAAATTATGTCCCAATACTGCTCCAAGGCCCGCATAGAGCCCTAAAACTCTCGCATCCCCTGCAAAATAAGCACCAAAGAAATGTGTTACCAATAAAATAGCAACTACCGATTTCAAACAATCTCCTGCAAAAGTAATTGCACCTGCTTTCATACCAAGCGTACGAAGTGTATTCGTAGCGCCCGCATTACCGCTGCCATGTTCTCTGATATCAATTCCATGGAGTTTTCCATAAATATACCCTGTCTGAAATGCTCCAAAAAAATAACCAATTACCAATGCCAGTAAACGAATCACTATTACCATTAATTCTTATCTTCCTTTCTTTCTCGGGTGATAAATTTAAGTGCAGTTCCTCGGAATCCAAACGTATCTCGGATACGGTTCTCTAAATATCGTACATACGAGAAATGCATCAATTCTTTATCATTTACAAAAATAACGAATGTCGGTGGTTTTACACCTACCTGTGTCACGTAGTAAATACGTAATCTCTTACCTTTATCTGAAGGTGGCTGCTGCATTGCTACTGCTTCCGCTACGATTTCATTTAAGACACCTGTTGCAATACGCATGCTGTTATTTTCTAATACTGCATCAATTGTTTCAAAAATCTTACCGATACGCTGACCTGATTTTACAGAAACAAATAAAATCTCTGCGTATGGCATGAAACTTAATACGTCACGAATGTCCTCTGTATGCTTATAAATAGTCTTGTCATTCTTTTCAATGGCATCCCATTTATTTACAACGATAATAACACCTTTTCCACGATCATGTGCAATACCTGCAATCTTTGCATCCTGCTCTGTAACACCTTCTGTCGCATCAATCATAATCAAACACACATCGGCACGCTCTACTGCTGTAACAGCACGAATGATACTATAGCGTTCAATTTCTTCTTTGATTTTATTTTTACGACGGATACCGGCGGTATCAATAAATACATATTCCTTACCATTGTATTCGATGTCCATATCGATAGCATCACGGGTAGTTCCTGCAATATCGGATACGATTACACGGTCTTCCTGTGCTAATCTGTTAATCAAAGAAGACTTACCTACGTTTGGTTTACCGATAACGGCAATCTTAGGTCTGTCGTCTTTTTCTTCTTCCGGATTGTATTCTGGGAAGTATTTTACTACTTCATCTAACATATCACCTAAACCTAACATAGATGATGAAGAAACTGGGAATGGATCACCAATTCCTAAATTATAAAATTCATATACATCCGGCATGAATTTTTCAAAACTGTCTACCTTATTTACTACTAAAACAACCGGTTTACCAGAACGGCGAAGCATATCTGCCACCTTAGAATCTGCATCCTGTAATCCCTGTCTTACATCTGTTAAAAAGATAATAACATCTGCTGTTGCGATAGCAATTTCTGCCTGTTCACGCATCTGTGATAAAATAATATCACTGCTATCCGGTTCGATACCACCGGTATCAATCATTGTAAATTCATGGTTTAACCATGTTACTTCTGCATAAATTCTATCTCTTGTTACACCAGGAGTGTCTTTTACAATCGAAATACGCTCTCCTGCAAGTGTATTAAACAATGTGGACTTACCTACGTTCGGGCGTCCTACAATCGCTACTACTGGTTTACTCATATCTATATCCTTCCTTTCCTGTGTTCCATTTAAATTTTTTTATTTTACTTAACGGGTAATTTTTAGCATTTAAAAAATACCCAACATTGTATTTAATAAATCACTTCCGCTATTTCCTACAATATCAATCTGCACAGCTAATGCCTTTTCTAAATCCGTTACTGTCATATCATCAAGCAATGTCTCCTCGCCGCTTCTTAGAAGGTTACATGGCAATAAGACACGCTCGCCCAATTTTCCTGCATCTTTCAATTCCTTTAACTGAGCTAAAATATCCTGTCCGGTTAAAAGACCTGAAACAGTAATCATTTCTCCGAAGAAATCGTTACGAATTGCTACCACATCAATATGATAGTTCGGGAAACGTCGCTCACATTCCTCCGCCAATTCCGCAATAAATGGTGCCGGTAATTTACCGGTCGCCAATGTCACATGATGCTCATTTTTTGTATCCGGGAGCATTCCTTCCGGCACGTCCCCATCTGCCATATCCTGCTCTAACAGTTCTAACGCATCATGGAACTCGTCAATCAGTAGACGAAGCATACCCACACCGTTTTCTAACTGGATATAACCGTCATAATTATCTTCATCCGGCAACGGCTGCTCTGCCAATAAATACCACTCATCACTAGCATGTACAAAGTGTGTCTCGTGAGATTCCATACACTTATCCTGCCACTTATGAATCGTCTCTAATACTTTTTGGGCATCTTCTTTTGTAAAAGGCTCTAGTGGGTGCAGCCCCTCACGATACTTAGAAAGTCCCACCGGAACGACCGATACGCTTTCCATATAAGGCAGATACTTCGTTAAGTCGCTGATAGAACGCTCTAACTCTGCCCCGTCATTCACACCCTTACAAAGTACAATCTGACCATTCATATGAATACCACCATTGTACAGAGTATCAATTTTTTTCAATGCATCTCCTGCAAAACGATTATGAAGCATCATACAACGAAGTTCCGGATTCGTCGTCTGCACCGAAACATTAATCGGCTCTAACTTATAATTAATAATTCTCTGTAAGTCAGCCTCTTTCATATTCGTTAACGTCACATAATTGCCCTGTAAAAAAGACAATCTGGAATCGTCATCCTTAAAGTATAAAGTCTCTCTCATGCCCTTTGGCATCTGGTCAATGAAACAGAAAATACATTTATTCTGGCAGGATTTGTAATCGTCCATCAAACCATTCTCAAACTCGATACCCAAATCCTCATCATAATCTTTTTCAATCTCTAATTCCCACTCTTCTCCATTTGCTTTCTTAAAAAGTGCAACCAGATACTCGTCGTGAATCAGATAATGATAATCAAAGACATCACCGATTTCCTGTCCATTAATACTAATTAATTCATCGCCCGGCTCTAATTCCATTTCTTCTGCAATACTGCCCGGTTCGATACTATCTATAATGTGTCTGCTCATATCCTACTCCATATCTTAATCACTGCCCTGCAGCGCTTTTGCGTGCACATCCTTGCGGAGCATTTTATAAAATTGAACTTAATCACCCATTTCATAAAAAATCGCATAGAAAGGCATATTATCTCAATATAACAATTATAGTTTACAAAAAAAAAACCGGAATGGCAACTTTAAATTGCAATTCCGGCTCTAAAATTTACGTTTTCTCACTAATTATATACTTTGGCACGAGTAACAGTTCATCTGCCCCTTCCAGGCGGCTGCCTTACATCTTATTCGCTTTTTCTAACATATCGTACTCTTCGTAAGTATACAAATGCCACACATCATTTACAATACCTAATTCTTCTAATGCCTTCACCAGATTGGTACAATTTTTACCGAAGCGTGTGTAGAGGCTGTCACTGTCAACTGCAGATGAGAATGCCACGTCCACCGTCTCTACCGCTACGGATTCCATGGCACCATAGCCTCCCATAATAAATGCATCTTCGTTATACATCGGAATATCATAGTAAGCATCTTCGATTCTTACGATTCCTTCTTCGTTGTAGTAACGCATTTGCAAGTCGCTCATAAACTCCTCACGTGTAATGTCACTTCCATTAATAGAATACAGTTCATAAATTACCATATTTCCCTCTTCTATATC
>JAFYQA010000118.1 GCA_017547315.1 Roseburia sp.
CGACTTTGACGATTCAATTTCTTTGACCAATTTGGTCACATCAACATAATCCATTAATTTTTCCTCCAAAATAATTTTGGTCAAGTGACAAGGTAAATGCAAGTTTGACATAGTAAATGCAACCCCAAAATAATAAAAAAGTGTGCTGAGCACACTCTCAGCTCCCCTGCCCCTCATTCTTGAGGGGTGGGGTTATTTTTAACCCTTTATTCTTCGATAATAATTACATGAGCAGTATACTTCAGAACATTTTTAGTGATTATTATGAAGAAATGATTTATACCTTGCATCCTCGTCAAACTGTCATTGAAAACGTTGACAAGATGCTTAATTGTGGTAACCCTTCTTATGGCGGTGCCATGTATGGTTGCCCTCATTGTGGAAATTTGAAATTTGTTCCTTTCCGCTGCAAGAGTCGTTTCTGCCCTTCTTGTGGTAACCGCTATAATCAAAATCGCTCTTTTCATATGTCTTGCAAGCTTGTCGCTTGTGTTCATCGTCATTGTGTTTTTACTATCCCTGAAGAACTCCGTGTTTATTTCTTAAAAGACAGATCGCTTCTTGACTGTCTTTTTCATTCTGTTCGAAACGTCATCTTTCGTATGTTTTCCAAAATGAATAAAACCGAAAACTTTACTCCTGGACTTATCTGTGTTCTTCACACCTTCGGTCGTGATTTAAAGTGGAATCCTCATATCCACGCTCTCATCTCTGAAGGTGGTGCTGGAAACATCACTCCTTGGCGACCTGTAAAACACTTTGATTACAACTTTCTTCGCAATGCTTTTCGCAAGGTTTTACTTGAACAACTAACTGCTCGTATTGAACCTTCCTTTCGACGAATTAAAAATGAAATGTATACCAAACACTCTGATGATTTTTATGTCCGTGCAAAACCTAATCTTTGCACACCTGACATCACCATCAAATATATCAGCCGATATCTTGGAAGACCTGTTATCGCTACCTCTCGTATTGATAAATACGACGGTGAAAATGTAACCTTTCACTACACTCGTCACGAGGATAACAAGACCGTTTCTGAAACAGTTCCTGCTTTGAATTTCATTCAACGACTTATTGTTCACATACCTGAGAAGCATTTCAAAATGCTCCGTTACTATGGCATCTATGCCAAACACCATAAACAGGAAAAATTTCTTAGAAGATGTATCTCCGAAAAGAAACGCGCCTTCTTAAAATCCATTCAAGACTGGCGAAACTCTATACTACTTTCTTTCGGTTACGACCCACTGCGTTGTTCCGAATGTGGCACTTCCATGTTGGTTTTGGAAGTCTACCACAAAAAAACTGCACTATTTGAACAATATCGAAAGGCTATGGGATATGGATAGTTCCATGCTCACAATAACTTTTTCTCTATAGTCAGATAGTGCAGTCAAACCAAAAAACAAAAATCGCATAATCAACGTCATGGCGAATCACTACATTCGCTCTTTTGTCATGCTCATTTTTATTTCGTTGTTATTATACACCATTTCTGACGTTTTGAGAAATTTCCTATAAAGCAAAAAAGAGTGTGGCAAATCTGCCACACTCTTTTCATTCACTTATTCATACAAACTAAACTGTCTGTCCTTTTCCAATATAAATTGGGAAGTTCTCTGTTCCTTTTAATGATGTGCCATCTGTGATAGTAACATCTTTATCAGAAACTGCATATTCGATAGAAACGCCTTCGCCAACAACAGTATCCTGCATTAAGATACAGTTCTTAACTTTAGCACCCTTAGCAACTTTAACACCTCTGAATAAGATACAGTTTTCAACTTCACCTTCGATGATACAGCCATCAGCAGCCATAGTATTTTTAACTTTAGCACCAGCGATGTATCTTGTTGGGTTGTCGTCACGAATCTTAGTATAGATTGGTGCACCGCCGAATAAACCGTCTAAGTTTTCCTGCTCTAATAAAGCCATACTCTCTTTGAAGTAGCTCTTTAAGTCATGGAATGTAGCAGCATATCCTGTATATTCGTAAGCCAGAACGTTAAGTTCTTCTAACTGTGGAAGTAAGATGTCACGTTCGAAATATGTATGACCTTTTACATAAGCTTCAGCGATCATTTCGATTAATGCTGTTCTGCGGATTACATAAATGTTCATAGAAAGATTATGTAAACCTTCACCTGTTTCATTAATCTTAATTTTCTTTACTCTTCCATCTTCTACGTCTAATGTGTAGTAAAGTTCTTCTTCTGAACCAAAAGCATCTACGCTTGCTGCTGGAAGTTCATTTTTCTTGTAAGCAACTGTTACGTCAGCACCACTTGCGATGTGAGCGTCAATAATTGCACGGAAATCAATATTTGCAGCGATGTTAGCGTCTGACATTACAACGTATTCTTCTTTCTGTCTCTTTAAGAAGTTCACGATGCTGATTAAAGCGTCAACACGACCACTGTAAATTTTAGAAGTCTTCATTGAGAATGGAGGAACGATATTCAAACCGCCATTCTTTCTTGTTAAATCCCATTCACGACCTGAGCCGAGGTGGTCTAACAATGATAAGTAATTTTTACGTACGATTAAAGATACGTTATCAATACCTGAATTAACCATGCTTGATAATACGAAGTCGATCATACGATAACGGCTTGCAAATGGAATAGAAGCCATTAATCTCTCGTTTGCCAATTCTGGCATTAATGTATCATAACTGTTAGGGAAAATGATACCAAGTGCTTGTGAATTATAGTTTAGCATTGTTCTTCACCCTCCTTTACATCTTCTCTAACCATTGCATTTGGTCCAACTTTTGCATTTGCGCCAATTTTAATGCCGTTACCAATTGTTGCAACGCCTTTTTCGTCGCCTGTTGGCATAGTACCAACAACTGCGTTTTCACCGATTTCAACGTTTTCTGCAACGATACAATGTTTAACAACTGCACCTTTACGGATTGTTGTGCCACCCATAACTACTGCATCTTCTACTACTGCGCCCGGCTCAACCTTAACGCCTGCGAATAATACAGAGTGTTTAACGTTACCTTCGATGCAACATCCATCAGTAATTAAAGAGTTTTCAACTACTGCATCACCAAGGATTCTGTGTCCTGTCATACCGCTGTTACGGCTGTATACTTTCCAGTTTTCATCGAATACGTCGATACCACTGTGTTCCGGGTCTAATACTTCCATATTAGCTTCCCATAATGAAGAAATTGTTCCTACATCTTTCCAGTAACCTTCGAAACGATAAGCGTACATATTGCGCTGATCACGTAATAAGTTAGGAATGATGTTGTTACCAAAGTCGTTTTCTGAGTTAGGATCTGCTTCGTCTTCGATGAGGTATTTTTTCAAAATATCCCAGTTGAAGATGTAGATACCCATAGATGCTAAGTTAGACTTTGGATTCTTTGGTTTTTCCTGGAATTCTGTGATACGGTCTGTATCATCTGTTACCATTAAACCGAAACGTGAAGCTTCATCCCAAGGTACTTCCATAACTGCTACAGAGAATTCTGCATTTTTCTCTTTATGGAAACGTAAGAAATCGCTATAATCCTGTTTACAAATCTGGTCACCAGAAAGAATAATAACATATTCTGGGTCATAGCGATCGATGAATGAAAGGTTCTGGTAAATCGCGTTCGCGGTTCCTTTGTACCAGTCTGATCCAGATGCCTGCTGATATGGTGGAAGTACATGTACACCACCGTATAAGCGGTCTAAATCCCATGGTTGGCCGTTTCCGATGTATTCGTTCAATACCAATGGCTGGTACTGAGTAAGAATACCTACTGTGTCGATACCTGAGTTCACACAGTTAGACAGTGGGAAATCGATGATACGATATTTTCCACCAAAAGGAACGGCAGGTTTTGCTAATTTCTCGGTCAAGGCATATAATCTTGAACCCTGTCCACCAGCAAGAAGCATTGCAACTATTTCTTTTGCCATAATTATCTTACCCTCCTAGGTTTTCTCTCGTCTAATAGTACAAAAATTATAACACACATTTTAAAATAATGGTAGATTTTCACAACAAAAAAAGAAAGAAATTTTTGATTTTCTCTCTTTTTTCGTTTTTAAGGCACTTTACGTCCCAAAAATATGGAAATTTTGTATAATTTCACTAATCTTTTTCTTCTCTAGTCCTTTTTTCACAGGCTTAACCCGACTTTATACAATCCTTCGGATGCCTAAAATCTTCCGATACGTTGCATTTGAAATGATAATTCCATTTTTCGGATTGCTTGCGTGTACGATTTTTCCATCCCCAATATAAATACCGATGTGACCGGAATACCATATTAAGTCGCCCGGTTTTGCATTCGAAAGTCCATCCACCGCTCTACCGGATTTCCCCTGATCTCCGGAATGTCTTGGAAGAGATATTCCGAAATGTTTATATACACTCTGCACAAAACCAGAACAGTCCGCACCGTTGGTCAGACTTGTACCGCCGTATACATACGGATTACCAATGAACTTCATCGCATAGTCTGCAATCTGCTGACCGAGGCTTTTTACACTCTCACTACTTGTAGAACCTGTACTGCCTCCTGTACTTGAACTACTTCCTGAATTCGAAGCATTTCCGCCATTTGAACCAGACAAACTTCCCGATGCCGGTTTACCTGCTGGTTTATTCGCAGCTTGCTGCTGTTTTAACGCTTCTTTCGCAGCTTCCTCTGCACGTCGACGTTCTTCCTCTTCTTTTTTCAGTCGGGCTGCTTCTTCTGCTTTCGACTCTGCTTCCACATTTTCTGTATATACTCTTACATAATCTGTGGACACATAACCAGGTCCATCTTCTACATCAACCTTAACCCAGCCTTCCACTTCCTCCAATACATTTAAAATATCGCCCCCTGGTACCAATCCTAAAACGGCAGAATCTGTTGTGGCACGCTTCCTTACCTTTAGTGTCGTTGTCGTCACTTCTGCAAGTCTTGTGCCTACTTCTCTTGCGCGATTCTCCGCATCTTCTCCTGTCAACACAAATTCCCCTTTTACATAGCCTGTTACACTACCTGACTCTATGTAATACCAGCCATTTTCCTCTCCATGCATCCTACCAACAGAATTATCATACAGCTTTCCAAGTATTTCCCCCTCTTCACTTGGAAGGCTTCGAATATTTACATAGTTGGTAACGTCAGCGATGATGAGATTACTTTCCTGCACCATTTGCTGCTCACTTAGCATTCCCGCTTCTGCTTGAGGAGCGTGCTCATTTAACAAATCGTCTGAGCCTTCCACATCATCACCTCGCAAAGAAAAAGTACTTCCGGTCGCTTCTGTAAGTTCACCAACTCCCAGACCAACCTCATATACCTCATGACGTTCTACTTCAGCTTCTAGTCGCTTCTCTGTACGCTCTAATCCCATT
Source organism: Roseburia sp. (assembly GCA_017547315.1). The sequence continues at coordinate 5,365 of JAFYQA010000118.1, forward strand.
GCATCCTGTTCTATTGCCTCTGCTAACTGATTTTTCTCTTTTGCATTTTTCACTATGGCAGTCCCAGTCGCTATCACCGTACATACACACATTCCCGCACATAGTATTTTTACTTCTCTCCACTTCATCTCACTTTCCCCTTGCCTTTATTTGTATCAAAATGATTATGATACAGTGCGATATTTGTCTGTAACAAACATACTACGACATGTTACAGGAAAAGTCGGGATTTGTGAATGCTTTTTACCATGGGAATTACTGGCAAAAATATAGGGACTGTCTCAAATCTTTAATGCTAGTTGTGACTATATTTTAGGACTATCCGATATCCGCGTTCCTTCTAAAAAGAGTGCTCTTAATGTAGATACTGCATTACTTACGAAATGGTCTCTTTTAGATGCTGAACAACGCGACTTAGCCATTGCATATATCAATGGATTAATAGATATGAAGAAATCCCTTTCTAAATAAAAGGTTATAAAAAAGAGATTGTACCTATATGATTCAGGGTACAATCTCCTCATTATTGACTATTCAATCTCAAACTCTTGCATTAATTGATTACAATAAGTTTTGTCTTTGGTGACCTTATCAATGTCATCTACGCGTCCAACTGATAGTAAAACTTGAATGAGCTTTGAGAGGCATTCTCTTCCTTCTTCTCTTCCTTCCATTTTTCCTTCCGTTTTACCCTCCTCGTAGGAAATCTCCTTTTCATATTCAATATGAGCCTGCTCGTCATACTCTGTTAATATCATAGAACGTACCTCCCCGCGATTGTCCCGTAAAATCTGCTCAAGGATACCATTTTTTATACACTCATCTGTCGCTGCATCTATGGCGTTTTCGATACTGTATCCATTTTCTAAATACACTCGTACACATGCTATATACTGTGCATATTCCTTAAGCATTTTACATCTTTCCATTATACGTTTATTATAGCCTAAATTAACATTCAAAACAACCGCCCTACACTGGATTGCCGCATTTTCTTTATTCATTCCCTTTGGAAACGCATCATTTAATTCTAGCACCTGAAGTTCTGGTTCATCTAATGTTCCATTGTAAAATACAATAAATTGCGGATAGGGAAGCTCTATCCTTTTACTACTATATAACCGTTTTTCATTTCCTACTATTTTTTGATATAATCTTGCAAAGTAAAACATTCCTCTTAGTGGTAGATTCGGACTGAATGTACTCTGATGCTCATATAAGTTCAAAATATCACATATCAAAAATGATACATCATTCTTCATTCCCATATAAACTACATCTTCAATCGTATTTATTTCGATATCATCCGGATTATCATAATATGTATCATTAATGGCATTATACAACTCCAACAAATCCTTTTTCTCTTTGAACACAAGCTTAAATAACCTGTCTTTATACTTCTTGTTCACATAAATTGGTTCTGTATTATTAAAATTACTCATAGGCATACTTCTCCCTTGGTATTTTTTCATTTGTTTTGGAATAAAAATGGCGAACTGCCACAGATAGCAAAGTCCTCAATTTCTTTGCTATAAAATTTGCTTTTTGATAAAAGATGTAATACCACTATACTGCACATATCTGGTATTTTCAAGAGAACATAGCGTTTTTCTTTATCTTGTTTTATTGTAAAAATAGACAGTAAAAAAGACAGCTACGATCGCTGCCTTTTTAGGAGAAGGTATTTTTACTATGGGGTATAGCAAAAAATATATAATGTATTGGGGGGTTTTACAGGTATTATAATAGCACGTCACACCGAATAAGTGTGCACAAACTTAACAATTTTTACTAATTGTTTTTGTGCACTTTCACATCACGTTTTTGCAATGCCCCAAAAATACCCTGTCATTTTATATAACTATGACTCAAATAATGCCTCGAATTCTGAACGGCCGATTTTTTCCTTCTCTAAGAGAAGTTCTGCACAAGCATCTAAAACACTGCGATTCTCAACAATAAGTGCTTTTGCTTTCGCATAACACTCATCAATGATGCGTTTTACTTCCTTGTCAATCTCATCTGCCACTGCACCACCGTAACCTTTGGTATGTGCTAAGTCTCTACCGATGAATACCTCGTCATCGTCGTTCTCATAACAAATCATACCGATATTCTCTGAGAAGCCATATCTGGTCACCATTGCCTTTGCACGCTGGGTAGCCTGCTTGATATCCTGCGAAGCTCCGGTCGTAATATCATCAAATACCAATTCTTCTGCTACTCGTCCGCCTAATGACACAATGATATCCTGTAACATCTTGCCCTTAGTATTAAACATATCATCACGCTCCGGTAACGGCATGGTATAACCTGCTGCACTTGCACCCGTCGGAATAATGGACACTGAATACACCGGCCCCACATCCGGCAACACATGGAATAAAATCGCATGTCCTGCTTCGTGATAAGCCGTAATACGTTTTTCTTTTTCGGAAATGATACGGCTCTTTTTCTCTGCACCGATTCCTACCTTTACGAAAGATTTCTTAATATCTTCCTGCACGATAAAGGCACGATTCTCTCTCGCCGCTACGATAGCAGCCTCATTCAACAGATTCTCCAAATCCGCTCCAGTAAAGCCGGATGTTGTCTGAGCAATCTGTTTTAAATCCACATCATCGCCAAGCGGTTTATTCTTAGCATGTACATGTAAAATCTCTTCGCGACCGCCTACATCCGGTCTTCCTACATGTACCTTTCTATCGAAACGACCCGGACGCATAATCGCCGGATCTAAGATGTCCACACGGTTGGTTGCTGCCATAACGATGATTCCTTCGTTAACACCAAAACCATCCATCTCAACAAGCATCTGATTGAGGGTCTGCTCACGTTCATCGTGACCACCGCCCATACCTGTACC
>JAFYQA010000119.1 GCA_017547315.1 Roseburia sp.
AAAATCCCTTATAATATAGGCATAAGTATATTAGTTGAGAAGGGAGAATGAGGGGATGGAAGAGAATAGAATGACTAGAGAAGAAATGATTACAGAAATGATGGAAAAAGTGAATTTGTTGTTAGCTATAAAATATAGCGACGATAAAGATGCCGTTTGTGATAGAGAATTAGAGTTATTAAAGTTACAGTTAAGCGCATGTGGATTTAATGATATAAGTAGTTTGGAAGAAAAGTATAAAAAGTAAATAAGATATATGGAAATAAGGTGTAAAGTCTTTTGTTAAGGTATCAAGGACTTTACACCTTTTTGTATTTTGTGGTAAAATACTTATCGACAATAGAATAGTGAGAGGTTTATTTGACGAAGAGGAGAACAGGTTGAAATTCTTTCAACCCGGAATTTGTGTTCACAAATTCCCTTTTATGAAATGCCGCAAGAGCGGCAGAGGAGAGATGAAATGAAAAAACGTTTCTTAAGTTTTTTATTAGCGACTGTTCTGATGATGACTGCACTGAGCGGATGCGCAGGCGGTACAGGAGAGTCTTCGGAGGATAATTCCTCGGTTGGAGAAGATACCACTCCAACAGGCGAGCCGACATATGGCGGCTCGGTAGTAGTAGGTATACAGCAGGATATCGACAGTCTTGACCCACACAAAGCAACAGCGGCAGGAACAAAAGAGATACTGTTTAATATTTTCGAAGGCTTGGTAAAGCCGGATGAAAATGGTAACTTGAAAAATGCAGTAGCAAGTGATTATACGATTTCAGAAGATGGTTTGACGTATACATTCACATTGCGCGATGGCGTGAAATTTCACAATGGCAATGAGGTAACAGCAGAGGACGTGAAGTACTCACTGGAACGTGTCTCAGGCCTTTTGAATGGAGAAGTGTTGATTTCTACCATGAGTGCCATCACTAGCGTTACGATTTCTGATGATAAGACGGTCTTGGTAACAGTTGGTAGTCCTGACCCTGAACTGATTTATAGCTTTACGGCAGCGATTATTCCTGCCGGAAGTGGAGAAGCAGAGGGAGCAGAGCCGGTTGGTACAGGACCTTTTTCTTTTGTTTCTTATGTGCCACAGGTTGGTATTGTATTAGAGAAGCATACAGAGTATTGGCAGGCGGGTGTGCCTTATTTAGATGAGGTTACGTTCAAGATTATTGCGAATGTAGATACAGCGATGCTCGATATCAAGGGTGGTTCAGTGGATATCGTTCCATATTTGACAGATTCGCAGGCGGCAGAACTTTCCGGTGAATTCCAGATTATATCAGCACCATCGAATGTGGTTCAGGCATTATTTTTAAATTGCACGGAGGGTGTATTAGCAGACGTAAAAGTGCGCCAGGCGATTAACTATGCACTTGATAAAGAGATGGTGAGTGCCTTTGTAGCAGGCGGAAATGGAACACTTATTAGCTCAGCAATGTTACCGACGTTACAGGATTACTATGTGGATTTGAAGGAGATGTATGGAAACACAGCCAATGTTGAAAAAGCAAAACAGCTTTTAACAGAGGCAGGCTATCCAGACGGAATCGACTTAGAGATTACCGTACCATCCAACTATGACATCCATGTGGAAGCTACTGAGGTTGTTGCGGAACAGTTAAAACAGGCTGGTATCAATGTAACGATTAATGCAGTAGAATGGGGCGTTTGGTTAGAAGAGACCTACAATGGCAGAAAGTATGAAGGAACTATCTGTGGTATCACAAGTGATATTACACCGGGTTATCTGTTGAACCGTTTTGTGACTGGTTCATCAAAGAACTTCATTAATTACAGCAATCCGGCTTATGATGCAGCTTATGAGAAAGTAGAGAATGCTCTGACTTTAGAAGAGAGAGCCGTATACTACAAAGAGTTACAGCAGATTCTTTGTGAAGACGCAGCAAGTGCATTCATTATGGTACCGCCACTTACAATTGCGATGAATCAGAAATTGGGTGGATATACTCATTATCCAATTTATGTACAGGACATGAGCACCATCTACTGGGTAGAGCAGTAAAGTGACTCGGGTGTGAGCAAATTCTCATGAATGAAGTTGATTTATAGGGATTTGCAAATTATATTTGAGAATAAAAGGAACAGATTAGAAAGGAGGAGAACAGCGATGAAATATATTGTGAAAAAGTTAATTACTCTCATTATGACATTGTTTGTTGTTTCAGCCGCTGTTTTCCTTACCTTTCAGGTGATACCGGGAGACGTGGTAACGTCGATTCTTGGAACGGAAGCTACGCCGGAACGTGAAGCGGCATTAAGAGAAGAATTGGGATTAAATGACCCACCGATTGAACGTTATGCAAATTGGATAACGGGAGTTTTGCGAGGAGACCTTGGTGAAAGTTATCGTTATTCAAAAAATATGAATGAGATGATGCCAGTGGCAGAGTTGATAGGGGATAAGTTACCTGTGACGCTTTGGCTGGCAGCTTATGCTTTAATTTTGACGATTGTAATATCCATTCCGTTAGGGGTGGTGTGGGCACGAAGCAAAAATGTTTATTTGGATGCACTTTTGAATGTATTAAGCCAGAGTGCGATGGCGGTGCCTGCGTTTTTCTTAGGGATACTTGTAACATATTTATTTGGAATTTTACTAAAATGTTTCACACCGGGCGGATATGTGCCTTATAGTGTGAATTTTGCAGGATTTATGTCATACCTTCTTTTTCCTGCAATTTCTATTGCGGTTCCGAAAGTGGCTATGACAGCCCGCTTTTTGCGTAATTCTATGCTGACAGAGATGCATTCGGATTATGTCAGAACAGCCCGCAGTAAAGGATGCAGTGATAAAAGGGTGATGTATGTACATGTGCTTCGCAATGCGATGATGCCGGTTATTACGTTCCTCGGTATGATTATTGCAGAAACGATAGCAGGTAGTATTGTAGTAGAGCAGGTGTTTGGTCTGCCGGGAGTAGGCCGTTTGTTAATTAGTTCGATATCAAGTCGGGATTTCCCAGTGGTGGCGATTCTGGTTTTATATATAACATCAGTAGTGATTATTGTGTATTGTTTGATAGATATTATTTATCGTTTGATTGATCCACGAATTAGTAGTAAGTGATATAAGTGGGCATAATGGGAAGGAAATAGTTCCTAATATGAATAGTAAAAATACGGCAAAAAGAAAAAAATGGAATAATTATCTGGTCATAGGAATTTTGATGACAGGAATTACGTTGGCGATAGCGGTCGTTGGTGCGTTCTGGACACCATATGAGGCTACCGCCATGTCTGCGTCTGAGAAGTTTGTTGGTCCGTCGCTGCGACACTTGTTTGGCACAGATAATTTCGGCAGAGATATTTTTTCACGTGTTATGGAAGGTGTGGGTACGACAGTAGTGATTAGTGTACTGGTGGTGGCTGCGTCTAGCATGGTCGGAATTTTGGTGGGATCTTTAACCGGTTATTTTGGCGGCATAGTGGATGAAGTGATCATGCGTATCACGGATGCGGTGAATGGATTCCCAAGTATTTTGCTGGCACTTGTGGTGATTAGTGTACTTGGAACCGGTATCGATAAACTGATTCTGGCGTTGGCGATTGTATTTTGTCCGAGTTTTATCCGAATTGTGCGAAGTGAATTTATTAAGTATCGTGACGCAGATTTCGTGGTGCGGGCGAGACTTATGGGAGTTGGAAAGCTGCGAATTTTATTTGTGCACATTCTGCCAAATATTTTTTCGACATTTCTGGTGTCGCTTATGATTGGATTTAACAATGCGATTCTGGCAGAATCAGGAATGAGTTTTCTTGGCATTGGGGTACAGCCGCCGGAGGCGAGCCTTGGAAAAATGCTTTCGGATGCGCAGGGATATTTGACGAGCGCTCCATGGTATGCATTGGCACCGGGACTTAGTATTGTGTGGATTGTTTTGGGATTTTCTTTACTTAGTGAAGGGATTCGCAGACAGAGTGAGTAGGAACTTAGCCATAAATTAAAAGTAGCATATAAGGTAGTGTGAAGATAGAGGAATCGGAGCATGATTAAAATAGAAAATCTATCCGTGGCATTTGAGGGCACGGAGGTTGTAAAAAATGTAACAATTGAAATTGGTGAAGGCGAAATCGTAGGCGTAGTAGGTGAGTCCGGTTCTGGTAAGTCGGTTACAGCACTTACGCTTATGGGATTAGTGGCAGAGGATGCTGTGATTACCGGTGGGCGTATTTTGTTTGGAGATGTGGTGTTAGCAGAGGCCGGAAAGCCAAAGGATAAAGCACTATACCGCAAGTATCAGGGCGATGATATGACTATGATTTTTCAGGAGCCGATGACTTCTTTGAATCCGACACAGCGGGTTGGTATGCAGGTGGAAGAAGTGTTGAAGCTTCATACCACATTGTCTAAGGAAGAACGCAAAACAAAGGTGTTGGAAGCATTTTTGTCAGTAGGATTAAAAGATGCGGAAAAAGTATACAGCAGTTATCCGCATCAGTTGTCAGGTGGTATGCGACAGCGAGTGATGATTGCCATGGCGATTATTCTAAGGCCAAAGCTCTTAGTAGCGGACGAACCGACGACTGCCTTAGATGTGACAGTGCAGAATCAGATTATTGCATTGCTAAAGGAAATTAATGAAAAACAGAAAAATGCCATGCTTTTTATTACCCATGACCTCAACCTGGCAAAGCGTTTATGTGACCGTATCGTGGTAATGAAAGATGGTTGTATTGTAGAGCAGGGAACTGCGGAACAGATTTTTAAAGAGCCGAGGGAGGCTTATACAAAACGTTTAATTGAAGCGGTTCCGTCCCGTATGCAGAAAAAAGTACAGCGTAACTGTACGGAAGAGATTTTGCGTGTGGAACATTTGGATGTATTTTATCCGAGCGGTGCCAATAGCCTTTTTGTGAAGAAAGAGAAGAATCACGTAGTGAAGGATGTTAGCTTTTCACTTCGTAAAGGAGAGGTGCTTGGATTGGTTGGAGAGAGTGGCTGTGGAAAAACGACACTTTCAAAGGCGGTACTGGGGATAAATCGTGACACAAAAGGTAGTATTTGGCATAACACGATAAGACCGCAGATGATTTTTCAGGACCCATATAGCAGCTTGAATCCGACGAAAACGGTGGGCTGGCTTTTAGAAGAACCATTGCGTGCAGCAGGAAAACTGGATAAAAGTCTTGCGATGAGCGAGAATGATTATCGTGAGGCGGCACTGGAAATGCTGCAAAAAATCGGATTGAGTGAAAAGTATTATGATAGAAAACCATCTCAGTTAAGTGGTGGACAGCGTCAGCGTGTCAGTATCGGGCAGGCATTGATTACAAAACCGGGATTTATCGTGGCTGACGAACCAGTGTCGGCACTCGATGTGACGATACAGGCACAGATTATGGAATTGATGCAGCGGTTTCAGGAGGAGATGCAGTTGTCGTACCTGTTTATTTCACATGATATCAACGTGGTTTATCGCATGTGCGACAGAGTGATGGTGATGAAAGATGGACACATTGTAGAAGTTGGTAATACAGAGGATGTGTTCAATCGGCCGAAGGATGCATACACCAAGACATTACTGGCGAATTCCTAGAGATTTTCATAAGTTAGAAAAAGGATTAGACGAGTTCAAATAGACTGCTTTGAGAGGACGGTATGGTATGAGTGAATTAAAAACAATTGCACATATCCGCACGGATTTTCCAGAAAAATTCGGTGTGCCGAGACAGAGCGGATTGGTGAAAGAATTGATTGGCAGGATTATTTTTGAGCCAGAATATCGGAATCCGGATGCTCTTCGGGGAATCGAAGGCTATGATTATCTTTGGCTTTTGTGGAAGTTTGAGGGAGTAGAAAGAGAGAGATGGTCGCCAACTGTACGTCCGCCAAGATTAGGCGGAGAAAAACATGTAGGTGTATTTGCGACCCGTTCGCCGTTTCGACCGAATCCAATCGGACTATCCTCAGTGAAATTAGAAGGAATCGAGCAGACTGCAGAAGGAATGGTGCTGGTAGTATCTGGGATTGATTTGCGAGATAATACGCCGATTTATGATATTAAACCATATTTGCCTTATGTTGATAGTCACCCGGATGCCAGAGGTGGATTTGCAGAGGAGAAGGCAGATTATGCTTTAGAAGTCGTATTTCCAGAAGAATTATTAGAAAAGATTCCTTTGTCGAAGCGACAGGCGATTATTGAAGTATTAAAACAAGATCCAAGGCCTGCATATCACGAAGATGCGAAACGTCAGTATGGCGTAGCGTTTGCCGGTTTTAATGTGCGGTTTGTTGTATCTGATGGCGTGCTGACGGTGTTAGATGTGGAAACTTGTTGATGGAGAAAGAGCCAGTTTGATGTCGAAAGAATGTGTTTTAGTATGTTCAGGTAAACATTAGCGGTGATAGGAGTAGAGAAAATGACAGAATTAGAACTGTATTATAATAAATTTAACGAAGAAAAACGCCTAAATTCCAGACATGGTCAGGTGGAATTCCGTGTGTCTATGAAGTATATTCATGAGATGTTAGAGGGATTGTCACAGGGAGAGGCTTATGAGGGTAATTTGGAAGCTGCTATGCCGGAGTCTGCCTCTGATTCTAAGCATATCCGTGCCAAAGAGGATATAAAGATATTAGATATCGGGGCCGGAACTGGCAGATATTCCGTGCCTTTAGCGGAAGAAGGCTATGATGTAACTGCGGTTGAATTGGTGAAACACAATCTGGGGATTTTAAAGGCAAAAGGCAGTAGTGTCAAAGCTTATCAGGGGAATGCACTGAAATTAAAACGTTTTGCAAATGAGAGTTTTGATTTGACACTTCTTTTTGGACCGATGTATCATCTGTTTTCTTATGAAGATAAAATACAGGCACTAAAAGAAGCAAAGCGTGTAACCAAACCAGGCGGTATCATCATGGTGGCATACTGTATGAATGAGTATGGTGTGCTGACTTATGCGTTTAAAGAGCGGCATATATTAGAATGTATGGAAGAAAAACGTCTGACAGAGGATTTTAAGACACTTTCCGGTGTTGAAAATCTGTATGATTATATGCGAGTGGAGGAGATTGATAAGCTGGTAGCGGATGTAGAATTAGACCGTATCAAGATTTTGTCTCCAGATGGACCGGCAAATTATATGCGTCCATTTTTGAACCAGTTGTCGGAGGAAGAGTTTGAACATTTTGTAAGCTATCAGATGGCTACCTGCGAACGTATGGATTTAATCGGGGCAGGTGCACATACACTTGACATCCTTCGCAAGCGATAAGAGATGGCAGATTGATAACTTCTGGCGATTTGGAGTAGCGTTGAAATGCCAGAAGTTACAAGTATTTAGTCGCGGTTACTGCGGTGCTGTAAAAGAATATTTACGGCACTTTGCAGTTCAGGATGTGCTCGGTAGGATTTGACAAGGGCACGTTCCTGAGAACTTAATTGGAAATCTACTGTTTGGGCGTAGCCGAATACAGAGAGAATATTTTCGATATTATACAATTCACATAAAGTTAATAGAATATCTGCGTTAGGCTGTGACTGTCCACTTTCCCAACCATAAATCGTCTTTGGTGCAGCCTTAATCTCTCGTTCCTTAAGGAGCATAGAAACATCCTCAACAGAATAATTATTCTTTTTACGATATTCTTTCAGTACCTTTGCGATGTTCTTCTTCATGTCTAAAATCCTTAATTTACCATTATTTGTAAACGTATCATAGCTTGCAGCTTGGGAAAATGTCAACAAATTCTGGAATACTAAGAAAATAGCTATTGTAATTCTGAGTAGACGAGAATAGAATGATAGTGAATTCTTTTATTTACCGAATGGAGAAAAGTATGGAAAAATCAGCGGTTACAGAGTTTTTCTTAGAATATTTTGAGAAACACAGAATTAATATAGGTGAAATTTCTGAGAAATTAGGAATAGAAAAAGAACGATTTTCTGAGAATTACAGAAAATCGCTTTCGGCAGATGAATTTTTGAGATTGTGTGCATGGTTGAACATAAAACCGGAAGAGGTAAGAGATGCTATAAAAAGAAAGCAGTGAATAATTTCTAGTGTCGGCAAACATACTAAAAAGAAAAAGGTGGTGAATGCCGATGCAGATGGGAAAACAGAGTCTTTGTTTTAAAGAGGCACCTTATATTATCAGTAGTGCGAATATTGTTGGAACGAAAGAGGGGGCAGGTCCTCTAAAAGACTATTTTGATGTGATTGGCGGAGATGACCAGTTTGGTCAAAATACTTGGGAAGAAGCAGAGAGCACCTTGCAGAAGGAAGCATTGACGATGGCGGTAGGGAAGGCGAAAAAGAAAATGGAGGATATTCGTTATCTTTTTGCAGGTGATTTACTTGGTCAGACGATTGCAACCAGTTTTGGGTTGATGGATTTTAAAGTGCCGCTATTTGGGCTGTACGGAGCGTGCAGTACTTGCGGGGAATCGCTTTCACTTGCGGCGATGTGTGTGGCAGCAGGATATGCAGACTGTGTGGCAGCAGTGACGTCTAGTCATTTTGCCAGTGCGGAAAAGCAGTTTCGTTTTCCGTTAGAGTATGCCAATCAAAGACCAAAATCCGCTACCTGGACAGTTACCGGAAGCGGAGCATTTTTGATAGGAACAGAGAAAAGCAGAGCAAAAATCAGCGGGATTACAACAGGAACGATAGAGGATTATGGCATCAAAGATTCTATGAATATGGGGGCTGCGATGGCTCCGGCTGCGCGTGCGGTGATAAGACAGCATTTGCAGGATTTTAAGCGAAAACCGGAAGATTATGACCTGATTATTACGGGAGATTTGGGAATCGTAGGGCAGGAAATTTTGATTAAATTGCTAAAAGACGACCGGTATGATATCTCCCAGGTGCATAGAGACTGCGGGATTGAGATTTATGATGGAAAAACGCAGGGAACAGGAGCGGGCGGCTCGGGCTGTGGCTGCTCAGCAGTGACATTAAGCGCATATTATTTGAAACAGATTATGGAAGGGGCGTTAAAAAGGGTTTTATTTGTGCCTACCGGTGCCTTACTTTCTACTGTTTCTTTCAATGAAGGAATGTCAGTGCCGGGAATTGCCCATGCGGTAGTGATTGAACATGTAAGTGGCTAGAGTAGGTGCAAGTGAGCATCCTATGACGAGCTTGGAGCATTTAGAGTTATGTTCAGATGTGTAGCCAAAGCAGATGAAGCTGCAGCAGGAAAGGAAAGAGAGATGGATTATATCAATGCGTTCTGGGTGGGAGGCCTAATATGTGCACTCGTCCAGATTTTAATGGAAAAAACCAAATTGCTTCCGGGTAGAATTATGGTGTTACTGGTATGTGCAGGTGCTGTGTTAAGTGCTGTGCAAATTTACGAACCATTTATGGAATTTGCAGGAGCGGGAGCAAGTGTGCCTCTTTTGGGCTTTGGAAATGTACTGTGGAAGGGTGTAAAAGAAGCGGTGGATGAATTTGGATTTTTGGGCATTTTTATGGGAGGATTCAAGGCGAGTGCAGTAGGGATTTCAGCAGCACTGATTTTTGGATATCTTGCCAGCATATTTTTTCAGCCTAAAATGAAAAAGTGATGGTGAATAGTTGCAAAATAATCTTGAAAAAAATGCCGTGACGTAATACAATTCTTATATGCGGTAACTTATCAAACAAGTGAGTTCCCTGAATAGGAATTGGAGCACGTATATGAATAAAGAGACATTAATTGCGGCAAATGTAGATTATGAGAACGGAATAAAACGCTTTGCCGGAAATGAAGCACTTTATGAGAAGTATTTGTTGAAATTTAAGGATGACGTACACTATGAAGCTGCAAAAATAGCGTTCGAGTCAGGCGACTTCGATACCTTATTAAAAGAGGCCCACACCTTAAAAGGAGTAGCCGGTACGTTAGGACTAGTAGACATCTATCAGACATGTGCAGAGATTGTAACAGCATTACGTGGCGAGAGAACTGAACAGGTACCAGAGTTGGTTGATTTGCTGCAAAGTGCCTATGAAAAGACAATGGATGCATTAAAGTAAGATTTAATTGTCAGATGGATTTTTATATGGTATAATCGTACTAGTTCTAATTTTATTATTAAGGAGGAGAATAATATGCCAATGCAGATGGGGTTCCGTTGGTACGGTGAAGGCAATGATAAAATCAGCCTTAACTGGATCAAGCAGATTCCTGGTGTAACAAGCATCGTTTGGGCTTTACACCACAAAATGCCAGGTGAAGTTTGGGAAGTTGAAGAAATCGCAGAAGTGAAGAAACAGCTTGACGAGTACGGATTTAACATGGACGTTGTTGAATCAGTTAACGTACACGATGATATCAAGATTGGTCTTCCAACTCGTGATCAGTACATCGCAAACTACATCCAGACAATCAAAAACCTTTCACAGTTCGGTGTTAAGGTAATTTGTTATAACTTTATGCCAGTATTTGACTGGACACGTACAGATCTTTTCCACCCAATCGGAGATGGATCTACAGCTCTTTATTATGAAGCAGCTCGTATCCATGACGATCCTAAGGAAATGGCTGACTACATCTTAAATAACTTAGGCGGTATGACATTCCCAGGTTGGGAACCAGAACGTATGGCTAAGTTAGATGATTTATTTGCAGCTTACAAAGAAGTTGACAAAGAAAAATTATGGGCTAACTTAAAATACTTCTTAGAGGCTATTATGCCTACATGTAAAGAATGTGACATTAAGATGGCTATTCATATGGACGATCCACCATGGGATATCTTCGGTCTTCCACGTTTATTAACATGCGAAGAAAATATCGAACGTTTCTTAACAATGGTTGATGATCCATACAACTGTTTAACATTATGTTCAGGAAGCTTAAATGCTGATCCTAACAATAACGTAGCAGACATCGTTCGTAAGCACTGCGATCGTATCGCATTTGCTCACATCCGTAACGTAAAACACTTCGAAAATGGTGACTTCTCTGAAGCTAGCCACCGTGATTGCGATGGTGACACAAGAATTCTTGATGTCTTAAAAGCATACCATGATTGTGGTTACGAAGGATATATCCGTCCAGACCATGGTCGTCATCTGTGGGATGAAGAGCCAGGTAATGTACGTCCAGGATACGGCTTATATGACCGTGCACTTGGTATCATGTACATGTTAGGTGTATGGGATATGTTAGACAAGCAGAAAGCTGAGAAATAAGACGCATTAATGGATAAACAGAGCCGGTAGACTGTATGACAGTTTACCGGCTCGTTTTTGTAGTTAGATATAAGGGGCTAATAGCGGAAGTAACTGGATGAAAGAAGGATGTTGAGATTGTTAAATTTATAACTAAATAGAATATTATTTATAATAAATAGATATTTGTGGAAAAGATAGTTTACTTGTATCATGTCTTTAATAGAATTTTAATATCCAAAGAGGAAAGAGGGAATATATATGGTAACTATTAAAGAAATTATTACAAGTCCGCTGCTTTTAGTTTTGGTTGTAATTGGACTGGTGTATATTACAGCCTTTTCTGTAGTTTATTTGATGAAAGCAAAAAAACGTGCATTAGAAATGGGGATTACAAAAGAAGAGGTAAATGACATTGTAAAATCTTCAGCTATTTTTTCAGTGGTACCATCTTTGTCTATTGTAATTGGTTTGATTGCATTGGCTGCATCACTTGGAACGGTATGGTCATGGTGGAGATTATCTGTTATTGGTTCTTTGTCATTTGAAACACAGATTGCGAGCTCTTTGGCAGCAATGTTGGGATTTACTTCTACCACAGAGATGGTTGCATCAGCATCCGGCGAGCAATTTGGAGTAGTTATGATTCTTATGTCAGTTGGTATGTTAGCAGGTTTTACAATTTTGCTTCCATTCGGAAAAAAATTATCGACATCAGTAGATAAGTCAAAGGGTGGAGATGGATGGAGCAGCGTGTTGTCGGGATGTTTTATGTTAGTGCTTTTAGCTGTGTATGTTCCGGTTCTTCTTATTTGTGATACGATTCAGGCATTGGTTATGATTACCGGATTGATAGTAGCACTTGTACTTAGTGTACTTGCATCAAAACCAGGTTTGGCGTGGTTGAATAATTTCATTATGGCGGGTTCAATGATTGCAGGCATGTTGTCTTCTTTACTTTGGACAGCAATATTCTAAGGAGGAATAGGAAGATGGACGAAAGTAGAAAAGTAAAATTAGATGAATTTCAGGAATGGGCACATAAATGGGGAAGAATAGGTACAGTGATTGCCTTGGTGTATATGATTGCTTTACCATTTATCGTATTATCTTATTATGATTGTATTCCATCTTTGGGATCGGTGTTTAATGTATCTACATTAGGTATTTTAGCAATTTATATTCCGGTAGGATTGTCGGAAGCATTAAGTTATACACCAATCCTCGGATGTTCAGCTTATTTGGCATTTATCACAGGAAATATTATGAATTTGAAATTGCCATGTGCGGTAAATTCAATGAAACTTGCTGGAAAAGAAGCCAATACACCAGCAGGCGAAGTAGTAGCATCGATAGGTGTAGCAACTTGTTCTATTGTGACAGTATCGATTTTAACATTAGCGGCGATTTTTGCATCTGTAATTAGTCCGGTATTTGAGCATCCTGCTGTGCAGACAATGTCAAGTTATTTGCTTCCAGCTTTGTTTGGTTCTATGACATTGGGACTTTTTGCAAGTACCAGCTCTGGTTCAAAGGTTGTAAAGGGTGGTATTAAGGGAGTCATTCCAGTACTTGTACTTGTATCAGTGGTATGTATTTTGGCAAGAGTAGCGGGGCTTGGAAGTATTATGCTTGGAATGGTAGGATTTTTGATTTTGGCAATGCTTCCAGTGGGAATTATTACCTCTCGCATTTTATGGAAGAAAGGTGTAATTAAAGTAGTAGATAAAGAAAAATAAAAAACACTGATAGAGGAAAGTTATGAAACGAGAATTATCAAGTACTATTACTGAAGAAAATTTTAATGAAGTTTGGAACTATGCGGACGCAAAATTTATTGAACTGAAAAAGAAAAAAGTAATACGTATTGTTATTCTGTTTATTGCGAATATTTTGTTCTTTATAAATGCGTCTGCTATTACGTTTGATGCATTGACGTATATACCAAGTAATGTAATGTCACAATTTTTAGACACTTTAGAACCAATAAAAATCATACATAATATGTTCGGTCATATGATTCATTATCCGGAGTTACATATAATAATTCAAATTATGATTTATTGGGGATTTCTTCAAGGAACAATTTTCCTTGTGAGTGGAATTGTAGCAGGTATAATGTGGCTTGTATATCGTCCATCCGGACAAATAAATCAGTCGAATGATAAGGCAATTGATTCAAAGACATTGTTGGATTCGTTTAAAGAAATTGCCATTCGAGGCAAGAATGTAGCGGGCGTATCGTCTATGTTAATGGTGATGCTCTATATATTTGAACTCATAGCGATTGTTGTTGCATTTATTATTTTTACAGATAAGAATATTCACTTATTGGCTAGTGATGAATCATTTACGTCTATAGTGGATTTATTTTTTAATACTTCTGGTGGGAATTTTGTGGGAGTTGCTATTATTATGATATATGGCCTTTACGCTCTTTTAAATGAACAAATGAGTAGTTTCCTGACTCCTTTTTATAAAACAAAACTATCAGAAGATATTCAGAAAGAGGCACGTCGCTATTACTATGAATGTAATCAAACAATAAAAGAGCAGTTTGAGGAAGAAGAACGTATATTAAAGCTAGCACAAGAAATTACAGATAGAAGAAAAAAAGAGGAAAAGGAGTTATTAGAAAAGATTAACTATAAAAATCCTGTTTTTAAATATGTTAAACGAGGCATTTGGCTTATTGTACTTATCATTGCGCTTGTTTTTGTGAGAAATAAATGGAAATCATTTGATTTAGAGAATCTACTTAATGCCGTTAATTATGAATATACAGAAAATGGTGAAGTAGATAGTACAAACACAAGATAAATTACTTTGATAATAAAAGTATAGTATAATAATTACTAATTATAATGGGAACAGATTTTAATCCAACAAAAAAGGAACAGAAACGCTAGTGGATTCTGTTCCTTTTGTTTTATTTTATAGGAAAATTATTTTGACTCTGTTTAGTTGCGAAAGTACTCAGAGTGTTTATGTAATTCTAATGCACTTGCATTAAATCCATCATAGATATGATGGGATATTTTGTCTTGCAAACGATTCAAATCGTTGTTTGCAATGCACTGTGCGATTTCTATATGGTCGTTGTAAAGACGCTCTAAATCACCTTTGCCACTCATGTTGATAAAGGTACGGAAACGTTCGTATTGCGAATTAATCGTATTAAAAAAGAGTGCCACGTTCTTTTTGCCAGCAAGTTCATATAAAGTATGATGGAACTTGTTATCTGCAATGATAAAGGCACGGCTCATATCTGCTTTGGACATGTCAGACTCTAAAATCTTTTTTTGTTCCTGCAATACTAATTGAATACGATATTCCTGTGATTTGTCGTAAGTAGCAGCCAAGTCTTTAAAAAGGGCTTGTTCCATTACTTCACGCATATAAAGGATATCAGAAATCATATCCAAATCGATGAGGGAGACAAATGTTCCGATATGTGGTTTTATTTCTAAGAGACCTTCTGCTTCAAGTGCTTTGAACACATCGCGGACCGGAGTTCTTGAAGTATTGTACTTAGCGGCCGTCTCGATTTCGCTAATTGCAGAGCCGGGAGCCAATTCCAGATGTAATATCTGTTCGCGGATTGATTCATAAACAACCTGTGAAGCACTGGGCTTTTTTTTGGTAGTCATAAAAACAGACCTTTCTTGTATTTTTTTATAGAGATGTTGTATACAACATTGTTCAAGAGGAATTATAGTCCAAATAATGGAAATAATCAATGCTTGTATACAACAAAAAACAAAGATTGTACAAAAGCACCAAATGGGGTATAATGAATTTGATAGTATTTTATAACGAGCTTGTCCGGAATAAAGAGAGGGAATGTATGGGTTATTTTGATTACGAAAAGAATAGCGAGTATTTAGTTTGTATTGATAGTGATGGTTGTGCTATGGATACCATGGAAGTAAAACATCGCGAGTGTTTTGGACCACAGTGGATTTATACTTATGGTTTAGATGCATATTTTGAAGAATATATGAAGGTTTGGCTGGATATTAATTTGTATTCGATTACCAGAGGAATTAATCGTTTTAAGGGATTAGCACTTGCATTATTAGAGGCGCAAAAGCGTGGACATCTTTGCGTGGATGGTTTGGAAGAGTTTGTAAAGTGGACAGAAGAAGCAAAAGAGCTTTCGAATCCGGCGTTGCTTGCATTGACACAGAAAAGTAACAGTGAGTGCATGGAAAAAGCATTGCTTTGGAGTATCCGTACTAATCGGGCGATTAATCACCTTCCAGCGGACGATAAACCATTTGAACATGTAAAGGTTACGATGGATGCGATGTGTAAGGATGCTGATTTGGTAGCGGTATCTTCTGCGAATGGGGAGGCAGTAGAAGCGGAATGGACCAAGCATGAGTTGAAAGAGGATTGCCGCGTGCTGCTTTGTCAGGAAGCAGGATCAAAGGCATTTTGTATCAGCGAATTAATGAAAAAGGGCTATGCCCCGGAGAAGATTCTTATGGTAGGAGATGCTCCTGGGGATAGAGATGCAGCACTGAAGAATGGGGTTCGTTATTACCCGATTTTAGTAGGAAAAGAAGGCGAAAGCTGGATGCGTTTAAAAGATGAGGCATTTGCAAAACTTTTAGAAGGAACGTTTGATGATGCATATCAGGCGATGCTGATTCGCGAGTTTGAACAGAATCTCGGAGTATAACAGCCGATAGAGCTGTTTGGCGAAATGAAGTAAAATAATGATTGAAACAGAGGATGAACATATGGCAGAGAATAGAGGATTACCGCCGGTGACACCGGAGGAGAAGAAGACGAATATCATTATCGCAGTGGCTGCGATTGCTGTTGCAATTGCATTTGCGGTTTATAGCTGGCAAGTACTACCGGCGGAGGTAGCAAACCAGCCGGCAGCATTTAATACAGGCGCACCGCCAATTCCTAAATTTGCAGCGGTGTTGCTTCCATTTGGTATCAGTGTATTTTCCGCTGTATCAGGAATTAATTATAGAAAGCAGTTTTTAATTTGCCTGATTGGTTACGCACTGAATATATTGTTTTGGATTTCAAATTAATTAGAAAAAAGAGAGGACGTCGGTTTGATGTCCTCTTTTTGCATATTAGCAGGAGGAGTGGTGCATACTAAAAAAACAGTAAAACACTGGAGGTATAGTTATGATAAAACCTTTTGGTATGCGTGATAAAATAGGATATCTGTTCGGGGACTTCGGGAATGATTTCACCTTTGTGTTATCGTCGAGTTTTCTGATGAAGTTTTATACGGATGTTATGGGTGTGGATGGCTTTGTAGTAGGAATTGTAATGATGGTGGCACGGTTTGTGGATGCTTTTACGGATGTGACAATGGGTAGAATCTGTGATAGGAGCAGAACACTTCCGGCAGGGAAGTTTAAACCATGGATTCTTCGAATGGCAGGACCGGTGGCTATCGCATCTTTTCTTATTTATCAGAGTAGTCTGGCAGATAGGTCAATGGGATTTAAGATAGTGTGGTTGTTTGTGACCTATATTTTGTGGGGGTCTGTCTTTTATACATCGATTAATATTCCGTACGGTTCGATGGCGTCGGCGATTTCGGCAGAGCCGGGAGATAGGCAGTCACTTTCTACTTATCGGACTATGGGTGGCACGTTGGCAGGGCTTATCATTGGTGCGGGTGTCCCGATGTTAGCCTATGATGAGGTAAATGGTAACATGGTGCTAAATGGTAGCAGATTTACTGCCATTGCAGGAATATTTTCCGTGTTTGCCGTGATTTGTTATGTCATATGTTATTGGTTAGTGACAGAGCGTGTGCGGACAGAGTCATACGAGACAAATGGAGAAAAAAATGGTGTGTTTCAGATGCTTGGGAATGCATTTCGGAATAAGGCATTGATTTCTATTATTGCAGCGTCTATCGTAATGTTGTTGGCACAGCTTACGATGCAGTCGATGGCAAACTATGTATATCCGAATTTTTACAGAAGTACTGCAGCACAGTCAGCGTCGAATCTAGTCATGTTAGGGGCGATGTTAGCAGCGGCATCTGTGGCAAGACCGGTAGCAGAACGGATTGGAAAAGCAGAACTTTCGGCATTTTCGAATCTGCTGGCAGCAGCAGTATGTATCATCGTATTTTTTATCCGCCCCCAAAATGTATGGGTGTATGTATTTTTTATGGCCTTGTGTTGGCTGGGACTTGGTATGTTTTCTATGGTGTCCTGGGCACTTATTACGGATGTGATTGATTATTCCGAGATTAAAAACGGCATCAGAGAGGATGGCAGTGTATATGCATTGTATTCATTTGCCAGAAAAATGGGGCAGGCTGCTGCTGCGGGCGTGTCTGGATTTTTGCTGACTTCGATAGGCTATACACAGGAAACGGCATTTGATGTAGACGTTGTGAATGGTATTTTTAATATTTCAACACTGGTGCCGGCGGTTGGATTTGGACTGTTGGCAGCGATTTTGTGGTTCTGGTATCCGCTGCATAAGAAACAGGTGGATGAGAATGTGGAGATACTGAAAAAGAAGAGAGAAGAGAAACGGATATAATAAGAATGATAGAAAAAGTGAATGATGGAGAGAGAAATGTTGCTTGTATACAAGTGACATTTCTTTCTTTTTTTGAGTTATGAAAACGTTATCTGTGCATTTTGAACAAAATTAAATGTCGAATATTAGCAAATACCATGAAAAATATAATGTTGATTGACGCTTGTATACAAGGATGTTATACTAATATCAACAATGGAAACGAGGGTGTGGCGTTTCTTTGTTTAGATTTGAACACAATTTAATTGTGTTTTAATCTGGCAGGCCCATAGGGCAAGAAAAATCTTTTTAGAAGAAGGAGAGACTTATTATGAAAACGTTATCTTCAAAGTATTATGGAGAAAATGGTATTCATCGCGTTCCATTATGGAGAATTGGATGTTTCGCGTTGAATAACACATCTACCAACCTTTACATGTTCTTAATGAACTATGTAGCTTACTACTTAGCTGGTTGGGTAGGCGTAGGTACTGTATTAGCTGGTTCATTCTCAATGATCATGAGAATTTGGGACGGTGTTACAGACCCATTCGTAGGATTCATGGTTGATAAAATGGATGGTAAATTCGGTAAGAACCGCCCATTCATGGTTATCGGTAACGTAATCCTCTGTGTTACATCTTTCATCTTATTCCATGTAACACATTTATTACCAATGGCAGCTAGATTCCCATTCTTTATCGTAGTATCTTGTATCTACTATTTAGGATATACTGCACAGTGTGTAGTTACAAAATCTGCTCAGACATGTTTAACAAACGATCCAAAACAGCGTCCATTATTCGCTATTTTCGATGGTATTTACAACACAATTCTTTTCGCTGGTTTAGCAGTAGTTGCTGCTAATCTTGGTGTTAAGTACGGCGGCTTTACAAATGATCCAGCAGTATTCCATGAATTATGGATGATGTTTGCTACTATTTCATTTGTATTCATGTGCATCGCTGTATTTGCTATCGCACCAAAAGATAGAAAAGAATTCTTCGGTACAGGTCAGTCTCAGAAGATCGGTTTAAAAGATTACTGGGATACATTAAAAGGCAACAGAGCTATTCAGATGCTCGTTGTATCTGCTGGTACAGATAAACTTGCTATGCAGATGAAAGGTAACTCAGCTATGATGATCGTATTATGTGGATTCATGGTTGGTGACTACGCATTATCAGGTACTATTACAGGTATGATTTCTATCCCTACAATGGTACTTATGATGTTCGGTGTAGGTGGTCTTGCTACTCGTCTTGGACAGAGAAAAGCTATGCTTATCGGTTCTTGGGGTGGTATCATCATCAACGCATTGTTAATTGCACTTTGGTTATTAGGTGATTACTCAACATTCTCAGCTGGTAATGGTGCTGTTAACTGGGGATTCTTCTCAATCGCTTACATCGTACTTAACGTATTATTAGGTGGTTTCACAGGTATCTCTGGTAACATCGTTATTCCTATGACAGCTGACTGTGCTGACTACGAAGTATACCGTACAGGTAAATACGTTCCAGGTTTAATGGGTACATTATTCTCATTCGTTGATAAGTTAATCTCTTCATTTGCTCCAATGCTTATCTCTGTTGCATTCGCTGCAATTGGATTTACAGAGTCATTACCAGACTTAAAACACATTGAAGCAATCAATGCTAATCCAGAATGGAAACAGACAACATTCCTTGTAACATTAGCATTATTATATGGTTCAGTTATCATTGGTAACTTATGTAACGTAGTAGCTCTTAAATTCTATCCACTTACAAAAGAAAAGATGGAAGAAATCCAGGAGAAGATTGCAGAAATCAAAGCTGCAGCAAACAAATAATTTGTTATTGCGAATTACATAACAATCTAGTAAAATTGGGGCACCGGAGTTCCGGTGCCCTATATTTTTAAGGTTCATGGACAATTCTTATGAATGAAAAGTTTTGTAAGCGTAAAAGTGCAAACTATCATTTTTGTTTTATAGAAAGATTTCGTAATACGGAATGAAGAAGATAAGACGTGATTTTTCTATAGAATAAAACTTATGGAATTATAAGATAATAAAAGGAGTATTTTAAATTATGTTTGGGAAATCAAAAGATAAGAAAGAAAAACCATCAAGGGAACAGATGCAGAATGACTATGTAGCATATATCAAAGCAGAAGAAGAATTAAAACAGCTTAGAAAAGAACACGGTATCGAAGACCCAGATGAAAGTAAACTTTCTAAGAAGATTTCTGCAATGTTTGAAAGACAGGCAAACCGTGAACCGGTTCCTGTTAGTAAAAAGAAGTATATGATTCTGGCACTTTTAACCGGATGGATGGGTGGTCATCGTTTTTATTGTAAGCATTATAAAGTAGGCCTTACTTATCTTTTGCTTTTCTGGATGGGCATTGGGCTTTATCATACGATTCTTGATTTGATGATTGTTATTCCAATGCAGCCGGATGAGAATGGTAATATTTTCTTATAAATTAAGAATTTCTTAAAATGGAAAAATGTACTTGACAAATAGAGTATTTTATAAGACAATCACACAAGCAGATTACTTGTATACAAGTGAGAAAACTGGTAATACTTTGTAATTGCATGCAAGGTACTGCATTTTGAAAAGCAGTATGATATAATGACCAAGTCGACAAATTACTTTATTGAAAACAAGGAGAGAAAAAGAATATTATGAAAAAGGCTTTATTATTTTTATTAACAGGTATCATGGTAGTTGGAACTATGACAGCATGTGGTGGTAATAACAATGCAGATGTTAATACAGAAGTAAACACAGAAGCAGTTGTAGACACAGAAGTAGTTATGGATACAGAGATTTTTGTAGAAGACGAAGTAGTAGAAGTAAGTGAATTAGAAGGAATCGTAAATTCTATTTACGAAAACCATGCTCCAATCGAATTAATGCTTGGAACAATTCCTGTAAACGTAGCAGATGTTGATGATTTAACATACAACACAGGTTTAACAAGTGGCGAAAAGCTTGTAGAAGCAGTTCGTTCTGAAACAATGATGGGTTCACAGGCTTACTCTTTAGTAGTTGTAAAAGTAGCTGATGCTGCTGACGCACAGGCTGTAGCTGATGAAATGTACGACAACATTGACCAGCGTAAATGGATCTGTGTAGAAGCTGGTGACAAGATGGTTGCTACATTTGGCGATATCGTTATGTTAATGATGGTTGACGTAGAATATGCAGAAGCTGTAACAGCACAGTCTATCGTAGATGCATTTGCAGCAGCTTGTGGTGCAGAACTTGATTACGTTCGCTAATTCGTGTAAAATAGAATAAGAAGTTCATGTAAATTGAAATGAGAATGATGAGGCTGCCCCGCCACTATGACTGATGAAGAAAGCATGGTTTTGGGGCGGCCTTTTTGCTTAGGAGGATTTATGCTATTTTCCAGTATCCCATTTTTATATTATTTTCTTCCGTGTGTTATGTTACTGTATTTTGCAGTGCCGAAGAAGTTAAAAAATTTGGTTTTATTTCTGGCGAGTATGTTTTTTTACTTTTGGGGCGAACCGAAGTATTGCCTTCTTATGGTGATATCCATATTGACCGGATATATAGGTGGCATTGTCGTGGGTAAAATGCGACAGTCCCAAAAGCAGCAGAGTGCCAAGGTGGCAATGATTGTTACGGTCGCGATTCTACTGGGCTTTCTGGCGATATTTAAATATACGGATTTTGGTATTTCTACGGTAAATGGACTGGTGGGCAGCAATATTCCGCTGGTAAAACTTGCATTACCAATCGGTATCAGTTTCTATACGTTTCAGATTTTAAGCTATGTAGTGGACGTGTACCGACAGGATGTAGAAATAGAGAAAAATATTATTAATTTTGGCGCTTATGTAGTGATGTTCCCACAGTTAATCGCAGGACCAATTGTAAGATTTTCGACCGTTCAACAGGAGATGCGCGAACGTACAATTTCTGTAGATAAGGTTGCAAAGGGGATTGGCCGTTTTGTGATGGGATTGTCCAAAAAGGTTTTGATTGCAGACTTGCTTGGGGAATTTGTTGCTACGATGGATTTGGTGCCAAAAACAAGTGCATTTTTCTTATGGATGACGGCGCTTGCGTATGCGATGCAGATTTATTTTGACTTTTCCGGATATAGCGATATGGCAATCGGTCTGGGCCATATGCTTGGTTTTCATTTCCCGGAGAACTTTGATTATCCATACGTGTCGAAAAGTATCACGGAATTCTGGCGCAGATGGCATATGACATTAGGTGGGTGGTTCCGCGACTATGTGTACATTCCATTAGGTGGCAATCGAGTTTCGTTAGTGAAGTGGATGCGGAATGTCTTTGTGGTGTGGTTTTTAAGTGGCCTTTGGCATGGTGCAAGCTGGAACTTTGTGCTTTGGGGCGTTTATTTTGGTGTGATTTTAGCATTAGAAAAATTATTCCTAAAGAAATGGCTTGAGCGATTGCCGATTGTATTGCAACATTTTTATGCAATCGTCTTGGTGGTAATTAGTTTTGTTATTTTTAGAATAGAAAGTATAAGGGAAGCAGGCAGTTTTCTTGCAGGAATGTTTGGATTTGGTTTAGAAAGTGCGGCAGGCGGAAGTGGAATGTCGCTTGGCATGTATCAGGTGCAGAATTATGGCTTTTTAATCGTAGTTTCGGTAGTGATTGCACTCGGAATTCCAAAAGCGTTATGGAAAAAAGTGACAGAGACAGCATGGGGAGCAACAATAGAAAAAATTGTGGCACCGATTGCCTATCTGGTATTGACGCTGGTAGTAACGGCATTTTTGATACAGAGTTCGGTTCATCCATTTTTATATTTTAGATTTTAGGCAGGAGGGAGATTGGTATGCAGAAAAAAAGGTATCATTGGTTTGTTGTGCTTAGTTTTTTCCTTTTGCTGAGTGGGTTTGCTATTGCGGAGATTTGTATTCCGGATAAAGAGATTTCAAAATCCGAGCGTAGATATTATGAGCAAATGCCGGAATTATCGTGGAAAACGGTGATGGATGGAAGTTACATGCAGAAATTGGAAAAATATCTGCTCGACCAGTTTGTGGGCAGAGATACTTTTCGAATAGCAAAGACAGAGTTAGAAACAACTTTATTTGGAAAAAAGGATGCAGGCAATTATGTAAAAGAAGGTGAAATGCTTTTTGAACTAGACTATGACTGGAGTAAAAAGCAGGTGACGAAAACGGCTCAGGAATTCGCAAAATTACAGGAAAAATGGTTTGCAGATGCGGACGTGTATTATGCTGTGATTCCGGATAAGGCATCGTTTTTGCCAAAGGATAAGTATCCGGTAGGAGACGATGGATTTACGGTAGGCGAGTTACAGAGGCATATGACGGATGCAGTATATATTGATGTATATCAGCATCTGAGCTTAGAAGATTATTATAAAACAGACTTACACTGGAAGCAGGAGTCTGTTGTAGATGTGGCAGAAGTGTTGCTATCGGGCATGCACGAAACCGAGTGGAAGGCAAAAGAATACACGAGTTCGTTGATTACGTCCGAATTCAACGGGGCATATGCGGGAGCGTCTGCATATCAGATAAATTTAGATGAACTGTATGGTCTGACGAATGAAATAATTGATGCTGCAATGGTGTATGATTATGAAACAGGAAAAGAAGTAAGTGTATATGCACCAGAGAAAATTGATGGTGCAGATGCGTACGATTACTATCTTTGGGGAGCTAGGGCTCTTTTATCAGTAAAAAATCCGTTGTGTGAGAATGGGAAAAAATTATTACTGTTTCGTGATTCTTTCGGTAGTAGTATAGCACCGTTGTTATTGGAAGGTTATGAAGAGATTACGCTAGTGGATTTACGATATGTTACGGCGGCATTTTTACCACAGATGATAGCACTTGACGAATATGAGGATGTCCTGTTTTTATACAGTGAGAATGTGTTAAGAAATAGTGGAAGTTTGAAGTTTTAGTGAGAAAAGTCATGATTTTTAATCTCAAATGAGGTTAGAAAGTCATGACTTTTTTGTGTTTGATTTTAATAGAACATCATATGATATAAAGAAAGAGAGATAGAAAAATGGAGTAAGAATGAATCTGAGGAATCGTATCAAAGCAAGAAATGAAAAAAAGAGTCCGGCTATGGCATTAGGGATGGCACTGGCTATGATGTATGTAGTGAGTGGGGTGTTGCTATTAGCGCTATCGGCATTGTTGTACAATTTTGAACTGAGTGAAGCAACAGTTAAAATTGGAGTGGTTGCAATTTATATTTTATCGGGATTTGTGGGCGGATTTTTGATGGGAAGACAGATGCAGGATAAAAAATACTTATGGGGTATCGTGGTTGGAGTAATCTATTTTGCATTACTATTCGTATTGTCGTTGCTGATGAAAGTGGGAGCAGGGGAAGAACTAACGATGGAGTTTGTTCGGATATTGACAACGTTATTATTGTGCGCCGTGTCTGGAATGGCTGGAGGAATGATAAGTTAAGCTTTTTTATTATGTAAAAGTATGGTACAATAAAAGGTAATATGATGTAGTACATATGTGAAAGGGTAATTGTAATGAAAAAAGGAAAGGCAATGGTGGTAATGGCGTTGATTCTTGCTGCAGTGGTGGGACTTAGCTATTATGCATCGTTAATTTTAACTGCGACCGGGGCAAAAGGAGAGATGGCGATTCCGCTCGGGTTGGATTTGTCCGGTGGTGTGTCGATTACTTATCAGATTGTAGATGAGAATCCGACTGAAGAAGATATGAGTGATACTATTTATAAGTTGCAGAAGCGTGTAGAAGGGTATAGTACGGAGTCTACGGTATATCAGGTGGGGGAAGATCGAATTACAGTAGAGATTCCGGGCGTATCGGATGCGAATGCGATTTTAGAAGAACTTGGTAATCCGGGGTCTTTGCAATTTACAACCGAAGATGGCGAGATCTTTATGACAGGAGACCAGATTTCCAATGCAGAAGTTGCAGTGTCTGAGGATTTATATGGGAATAAGGAATATGTAGTAGCACTTACCATGACAGACGAAGGTGCGAAGATTTTCGCGGAAGTTACAAAAGCACATTTAGGTAGATTGCTTCCGATTATATATGATGGAGAAGTAATCAGCGAGCCTTATGTGCAGACAGTGATTACTGGCGGACAGGCGCAGATTTCGAATATGGGGTCTTACGAGGAGGCAAATCTTTTGGCAACGCAGATTCGTGTTGGCTCATTATCACTAGAGTTACAAGAGTTAGAGTCATCTGTTGTAGGGGCACAGTTGGGCAGTCAGGCGATTTCGACCAGCTTAAAAGCGGCAGTGATCGGTCTGATTTTGGTAATGCTTTTTATGATTGTAATGTACAGAGTGCCTGGATTAGCAGCATCTGTTGCACTTGTTGTATATACTACGATAGTGATTGCGATATTATATTTATATGAGATTACGTTAACATTGCCGGGTATTGCAGGTATTATTTTAGGTATCGGTATGGCAGTAGATGCCAATGTAATTGTTTTTTCACGTATCCGTGAAGAGATTGCAGAAGGCATGGGTATTATGACTTCCATAAAAAATGGTTTTCAGAAGGCTATGTCAGCGATTCTCGATGGAAATATTACGACCTTTATCGCAGCTTTAGTATTGATGGGCTTGGGCTCTGGAAGTGTAAAAGGCTTTGCGTATACATTGATGATAGGTATTTTAGTATCTATGTTTAGTGCCATGGTGGTGACCCGCTATGTATTGTACGCGTTACATGGTTTGGGATTTTGTGATGAGAAGTTTTATGGCAGAGAGAAAGAGAAAAAGAGTTTCGATTTTACTGGTAAAAAAGGATTATTCTTTGGGATTTCGATTACCTGTTTGGCTGTAGGTATCATTACGATGGGCGTAAATCAGGTAAATGGAAGAGGCGCATTGAACTTTGGACTTGATTTTGTCGGAGGTACTTCTACCACAGCGGATTTTGGAGTAGATTACACGATTGAAGAGATTGAAGAAACGATTATTCCGGAAGTGGCGGCTATAATAGGGTCTAATAATATCCAGGCGAATAAAGTAGAGACGACTACACAGGTTGCGATTAAGACGCCAACATTATCGTTAGAACAGAGAGAAGCGGTAAATGCGATGTTGGTTTCACGATTTGGAGTGGAGGCTGCTACAATTGAATGCCAGAATATTAGCTCACTGATTAGTAGTGAGATGCGTACAGATGCGATTGTGGCAGTGTTAGTATCGTGTGTATGTATGTTGATATATATATGGTTTCGTTTTTCAGATATTCGTTTTGCGGCAAGTGCAATTTTAGCGTTGGTTCATGATGTGTTGATTGTAATCGTGGTATATGGGATGCTTCGTATTTCGGTAGGTAATACTTTTATTGCGTGTATTCTTACGATTGTAGGATATTCAATCAATGATACAATTGTTATTTTTGACCGTATTCGAGAGAATTTGGCACCGGTGAGAGGGGAACATACACCGGAGATATTAGAAAAAGTGGCAAACCTTAGTTTGACACAGACATTAGCACGAAGTATTCATACATCTATCACCACATTCATTATGGTGTTGATGCTTTATATATTAGGAGTTGTATCTATTCGTGAATTTGCATTACCGCTTATGGCAGGATTAATCAGTGGTGCATATTCGTCGGTATGTATTGCAACGCAGTTCTGGTATGTGTTGAAGAAAAAGTTTCCTACAAGGGAAGTGGAAGAGTACTAATTTGGTGGAGTTTTTAGGAGAAGGAAAATGGGAAAACAGATTCTGGTTATGATGTGTGCCATTAATTTGGACAATCAGAGAAAATTACTAGAAGGAATGATTGAGGGAGCCAAAGAGACAGACAGTAACTTGTATGTTTTTACGAATTACATCAGTTATAAGGATAAGCTAGAGCATGTTCAGGGATCATATCAGATTATGCAGCTTCCAGATTTTAAAGAGTTTGATGGTGTGATTATGGCAAGTAATACGATACAGTATCTTCCGACTGTGGAGTATTTGAGGAAAGCGATTCAGGAGAGTGGTATTGCAGCAGTAAATATTGATTTTGAGTTGCCGGATATGAGTTCTTTTTGTGTTTCTAGCTATGAAGCACAAATTGCCATGGTGGAGCATTTTATTAAAGAACATGGTGCAAAAGACATTGTCTATGTGGCAGGTATTTTAGAGAGACCGGAAGGGAAGAAACGTTATCTTGCCTATTGTGATGCGATGAAAAAGCATGGATTGCCTGTAAAGCCAGAGAATATTTATGAGGGTGGTTTTGTAACGGATGGTGCAGAAAAAGTAGCGAGGTTACTTCTTAAGAGAGAAAAACTGCCGGAGTTTATCGTTTGTGCAAATGATGCAATGGCAGCAGCGATTATCGATCAATTTAAGGAACATGGAATCCGAATTCCTGAGGATGTTAAAATCGCAGGATTTGATGATGCAGAGTTATGTGAGTTACAGAGTCCGTCGCTTACATCGGTTAATAAAAGACAGCATTATGTTGGTTATCAGGCTGTAAAAGAGATACATGCATTGATAGAGGGGAAACCGATAGAACACCATCTAATTCCATGTGAACTTGTAATTCGTAAGAGCTGTGGTTGTAATGGAATAGAGATTTATGACTTGGATAAGTTGAAAGACCGTTATCTGCATACGCAGGTTGAGACTCAACGGACAGCAGATATTATGCGTAATATGTCGGCAGAATTTTCTGGTATGGAGAGGCCTGAAGAACTGGTGGATGCGGTGCAAAAGTATATAAGAGAATTGAACTTGCCACAGTTTTATCTTGCGATGTGCGAAAGAGACAGTTTGTATGGCAAATCAGAGAATAATTTTACGGGAACAGTGGATTTGACACAAGTAAGTACGGATTATTCACAGGAGATAACGTTTGCTCTCTCGTATGAGAAGGGAGAGTTTCGTGAATACGGAAAAATAAAAAAAGGATTGGTATTGCCGGAAGAACTTAGAAATCGTAGTGGCGGTAACTATTATGTGATAGCGCCTGTTTATTATCAGAGATGGTGCTATGGCTATTGCGTTTGTGCGAATAGCCGTTTTCCGTTAGAGTCGACTTTGTACTATGCATGTATCATGAATATTGGTATCGGTTTGGAAAATATTCGAAAATGGATGTTTATGAAAGATACAGTGGAACGATTGAATGATATGTGGATATATGATACTATGACGGGCATTTATAACCGTGCAGGATTTTATTACCATGCAAAGTCTGTATTTGAGAAATGGAAAGAACAGAACGAACGGATATTTATCGT
The DNA here is from genome assembly GCA_017547315.1 of Roseburia sp. Next base: position 27,915 of record JAFYQA010000119.1, read on the forward strand.
GTTTGTGGATGTGGATGGCTTAAAGCCAGTAAATGATAATTTGGGACACGAGGCAGGAGATAATCTGATTCGTGAAATGGCAGAAGCAGTGAAGATGACAATGAATGAAAATCGTCTGGCAATGCGCTATGGCGGTGATGAGTTTGTCCTATTTGGCAGATGTGCAGAGGGAGAAACGGAGGAAAGCATTTTAGCGGAACTACGTGCCAATATGGAGCTGCGGAATCAGAACAGTCAGCATCCGTTTAAATTAAGTGCCAGTCTGGGTATTTCTATCTATGAAGCTGATAAGGTGAGCAAATTGGCGAAAATGGTAGAGATGGCTGACCAGAAGATGTACGAAGAGAAACGTAGGAAAAGAAAGAAATAAGAGAGAAGTAGAGTCAGATGCTGATTTATTTGAGCTTAATAAATGTGACAGGATTTTTTCTGATGTGGGCAGATAAAAAACGGGCAAAGAAAGGTGCGTGGCGTATATCGGAAAAGACGCTATTCGGCTGTGCGTTGCTAGGCGGCAGTTTAGGAACAACGGTTGGTATGCATGTATTTCATCACAAGACAAAGCATTGGTATTTTAAGTATGGAATGCCATTGATTTTTGTGATACAAGTATTATTTATGAGTTACATAACTAATTAATATAGCCGGAGTGTGGGTTCATAATTGACCACACTCCGGAACTTTTATATAATAAGAATAATTATACAAAAGACAAATGTTTTTCAAGGGAAGACATGTGAAGCAGGGGATTCGGATTTTGTTTCACAAAACAAGGAGGCTAAATCCTCTCCTCATCAGGGGATTCGGATTTTGCTTCGCAAAACAAGGAGGATTGTATGTATACATTAGAGGATATTCAGGCAGTAGATATGGAAGTCGCACAGGCGATTACCGATGAATTTGAGAGACAGAGCAGTCATATTGAGTTGATTGCGTCAGAAAACTGGGTTAGTCCAGCAGTTATGTCTGCAATGGGCAGTGTTATGACCAATAAATACGCAGAAGGTTATCCTGCAAAACGTTACTACGGCGGTTGCGAATGTGTAGATGTAGTAGAGGAATTAGCAAGAGAACGTGCAAAAGAATTATTTGGCTGTGACTATGTCAATGTTCAGCCACATTCTGGTGCACAGGCAAATATGGCAGTGCAGTTTGCGATTTTAGAGCCAGGTGATACGGTTATGGGTATGAACTTAGACCATGGCGGACATTTAACACATGGTTCGCCAGTGAATTTCTCTGGTAAATATTTTAATATCGTTCCTTATGGTGTAAATGATGAAGGTTTCATAGATTATGATGAAGTAAGAAGACTTGCAGTAGAATGTAAGCCTAAGATGATTATTGCAGGTGCATCAGCTTATGCAAGAACAATCGACTTTAAAAAGTTTAGAGAAATCGCTGATGAAGTGGGTGCTGTATTGATGGTAGATATGGCACATATCGCAGGTTTGGTTGCAGCAGGACTTCATCCAAATCCAGTTCCATATGCAGATGTAGTAACTACTACCACACATAAGACACTGCGTGGACCACGTGGTGGTATGATTTTATGTAATCAGGAAGCCGCAGACAAATATAATTTTAATAAAGCAATCTTCCCAGGTATTCAAGGTGGACCTCTTATGCATGTAATTGCGGCAAAAGCAGTATGTTTTAAAGAGGCATTACAGCCAGAGTTTAAAGAATATCAGCAGCAGATTATTGATAATGCACAGGCACTTTGCAAGGGCCTTATGGATAGAGGAATCAAGATTGTATCCGGTGGTACAGATAATCACTTGATGCTTGTAGATTTGACAAACTATAACTTAACAGGAAAAGAAGTAGAGAAGTTATTAGATTCTGTTAATATCACATGTAATAAGAATACCATTCCAAATGATCCAAAGTCTGCATTTGTAACGAGTGGTGTACGTCTTGGAACACCAGCGGTTACTTCGCGTGGTTTAAAGACAGACGATATGGATCAGATTGCAGAAGCAATCGCTATGATGATTAAAGAAGGCGAAGCTGCTGCACCAAAGGCGAAAGCAATCGTTAAGGCATTGACAGAAAAATATCCGTTGAAATAATATTTCGCTTAGAAATTTGATTTTAGATAAGAGCATTGAAAAATAAGTGGACTGTTCCAAAATGAAAGTTTATCGTAAAAATTTATTTTGGAATAGTTCACTTATTTTTTACTCACGTTACGAAAATCAAATGACTAAGCGAAAAAGTTTGTAACAATTTTGAAAAAGAATCTTAAGGAAAGTTTAAGTATTCTTGCCTTGCAATTTGTGGCAATTTTATATACAGTTAATGTATGAGAATGAATCATACACTAGTATGTTTTTATGGAGGGCATATATATGACAAAAAAGAATTTAAAAAGAGGATTAGCAGCAGTTTTAGCAGTTGCTATGGGAATCGGTCTTACAGCCTGCGGTGGCAAGGATGTGGTAAGTTCTGATGAAAAATATTATCGTGCAGATTATCAGCAGAATTTGCCGGAAAATTATAAAGGGTTGAGTGGAACACCGAATATTTCAGGTGATACGATTTATTATGCAGCTAATACGAATGACTACAGAACATATGGTATCTATTCTTACAATTTGAAGACAAAAGAAGAACGTACATATTTTGAAAAAACAGAGAGCGAAGAATATGATCCTTATGCAGACGGTATGAGTGTGGAACAGTATACCGTTGATGCGGATGGTAATGTATATCTTTATGCATATACATGGACAGTGGATACTTCTAATATCATAGAGTGGACAGATGCGACATTTGATGATGTCCTTGATTTTATGACAGAGAGCTGGGGATATACGGAAGATATGGCGATTCAGGAATGGAATGATTATCTGGAAAAAAGCTATATCGAGCAGGGACTTGTAGATGCAGAGGGTAATGTAGATTATAATAAAGTTATGATGCAGTTTGATTCCTGGAACTTGGAGCGTACTTATAGCTATGATTTAGTTAAGTATGATGCACAGGGCAATGAAGTATATACTGTCGAGATGTCGCAGGAATTAGGCGAAGATACTTACTCTTATATGCAGAATATGATGGCCGGTAAAGATGGTATGCTTTTTACTTTTGAAAACCGCTACGGCAATAATATGGATGAATACATTGTAAATGTATATGATGCCAATGGTGCGAAAAAGGGTGAATGTAAGTTAGATACCTGGGGCAATGGTATGGTTTTACTGACAGACGGAAGTGTGGGTGTGTTAGCTTATAACCAGGAAAATGGCGGTTACATGGTTTATGTGATTGATCCGGCTACAATGCAGATTGCAAAAGAAATCGAACTTGGCGAATCTTATGTAGAAAGAATCATTGCATTAGACGAAGAACACTTTTTATATACAGCGAATGGTACTCTTTATAAATATAATACAACCACACAGGAACAGGAGTTGTTCTTAAACTGGGTGGATTGTGATATCCCAAGCAGTAGTGTAAGAGGATTCCAGTTATTAGAAGATGGCAGACTTTTGGTTGCAACTTCTACTTATGATTATGTTACATATGAAAGTATTTCAGAATTAGCGTTTATAGAAGAGATTCCGGCAGAGGAAGCAGCGAAGATTAAATCGATTACACTTGCATGTATTAATTCAGAAGAACAGTTAGAACAGCAGGTAATCAAGTTAAATAAAAAGAATCCAGATACACGTATCCGCATTAAGACATTCTGGGAAGAGATTAATTACGAAGAAGAAGATTATGAAGATGCAATGGCCAGATTCGTAACGAATATGGCATCCGACCCAGATGTAGATATGATTTATTTTAATAGTTATTCGCCATATGCAGATATGATGAACTTTGCTTCCAAGGGATTGTTAATCGATTTGAATAAGTATCTTGATGCAGACGAAGAAGTAAAACGTGAAGATTTAATGGGAAGCATCTTAGATGCATGTAGTTATGGCGATAAATTAGTTGGTATGCCAACAGGTTTCTCTGTAAGTACGGTAATCGGTAAAGCATCTGATGTGGGTAGTGAACCTGGTTGGAGCTTTGCAGATATGAAGGCTTTATTAGAATCAAAAGAACCTGGAACACAGTTGTTCTATGGTGTGAATCGTCAATGGGCACTTAATATGTGCATGAACTTAGGTTATAAGCAGTTTATTGATTTAGAAAATACAAATTGTAATTTTAATACACAGGAGTTTATTGATGTATTAGAATTTGCAAATCTGTTCCCAGAAGAGTTCAATTGGGAAAATGCAGAAGACGAAACCATTCTTATGAATCAGGGGAAGGTATTACTTGCAGCATACAGCCTTACTGATTTTGCACAGATTCAGCTTTATACAGAGATTTTTGGCGAAGAATTGACATATATCGGTTATCCTACTACAGAAGGAAACGGTGCACTTTTAACATTGGGTAGTACGTTTGCTATTACGAAAAATTGTGACCAGCCGGAACATGCATGGAAGTTGATTCGTGAGCATTTCCTTCCAAAAGAAGAGAGTGAGAATAACCATTATTATAGTTACAATTTATCTGTTCGTCATGATGAATTTGATAAATTCTGTGAGCAGGCTATGTCAGATGAAAATAATGGTTCATGGGGTTGGGGAGATTTTGAAGTACAGATTAAACCAGCCACACAGGAACAGGTAGATGAAGTAAAAGCATTGATTGCTGGTATCACAGCAGTAGATGGTGCGATTTCAAATGATATTATGAACATTATTAATGAAGAAGCGGCAGGATATTTCTCTGGTCAGAAGACTGCAGAGCAGGTGGCAGAGACGATTCAGAGCCGTGTATGGGTATATTTAAGTGAAACAAACTAAATTCTTTCAAAAAAAAGAAAAAGTGAATAAAAAGAAACAGAAAAAAAATAAGGTGTCAGGATTGTTCCTGGCACCTAGCATTATTGGTGTATTGTTATTTTTTGTACTCCCATTTTTGGTAGTTATTTTTTATTCGTTTGTAGACAATCCGATTAGTAAGAGGTTTGTCGGATTTACAAATTATATAAAAGTATTTAATAACAATGCTTTTCGTATGGCGGTGGGGAATACGCTGATGTTTTCATCCATAGCGGTACCGCTGGCGGTTGTACTGGGGTTATTGCTTGCTATTTTATTAGATTCGGGTATTCCGATGAGGAGTCAGCTAAGAAGTGCTTTTTTAACGCCACTCATGGTGCCGATTGCTTCGGTCGTATTGATTTTTCAGGTATTATTTGATTATAACGGAGTAGTGAATAATTTATTGACAAAAGCAGGCGGAGCACAGATCGACTGGTTGAAGTCATCTGCAGGATTGTTTGTTATTATCTTACTGTTTCTGTGGAAAAATTTAGGATATAATATGATTCTGTTTTTGTCGGCAATGGGAAATATTCCAAAAGATGTGGTTGAAGTAGCACAGTTAGATGGCGCTGGAAAATGGAAGATTTTCTGGAATGTGAAATTGCGTTATTTGTCACCGATGATCGTATTTACTACGATTCTTTCGATTATCAATTCCTTTAAGGTGTTTAGAGAAGTGTATTTGTTGACAGGGGAGTATCCGGTTGGAACACTTTATATGTTGCAGCATTATATGAATAATACATTCGCAACGGCTGATTATCAGAAGTTATCTACAGCGGCGATTTATATGTCGATTGTGATGATTATCATTATTGGAGCTATGATTTTGTTTGAGAATCACTATGGAAAGGATATCGAGGAAGAATGACAAAGAAAGCAAAGAGAAGAGAGCTTGTCACCAGAGTATGTCTGCTATTTATTGCGGTCATTACAGCAGCACTTTTTCTGACACCGATTGTTCTGACCATTACGAATTCTTTTATGTCAGCTTCAGAAATATCTTCTAACTATGGTGTGATTTTTCAGAATGCAACCAGTGATGGTAAAACATATATTTCAGAAACGGTGAATTTGAAATTTATTCCGGACATGGTGACGTTCTCACAGTACATAACGACTTTATTTAAGAGTCCGGATTATTTATTGAAATTTTGGAATTCCATGATTTTAGTTGTTCCGATTGTGGTTTTTCAGTTAGTAGTAGCAGTATTTGCTTCTTATGGTTTTATGAAAGCGAAAGGAAAGCTTGCTGCAATTGTCTTTTTTGCATACATTATTTTGATGATGATGCCGTATCAGGTGACGCTGGTACCGAACTATTTGGTGTTAGATTGGATGAATCTGTTAGATACCAATTGGGCGATTTGGTTACCGGGTATTTTTTCACCATTTAGTGTATATTTGATTACCAAGTATATGAAACGAATTCCTGTACCGCTTTTAGAGGCGGCACGAATTGACGGTGCCAATGAATGGCAGGTATTTTCTAAAGTATGTGTACCGATATGTAAGGGAATTATTACTTCCTGTGCGATTTTGGTATTCATCGATTACTGGAACATGGTAGAACAACCATTGCTGTTCTTTAGCAATGCGGATAAATATCCGTTGTCTATCTTCCTGTCAAAGATTAATGCCGGTGAAGTTGGATTGGCGTTTGCAGTAGCAACCATCTATATGGTGCCAAGTTTACTGATTTTCTTATACGGAGAAGAGCAGTTAGTGGAAGGTATTGCATATCAGGGTGGTGTAAAAGGATAAATAGATAGGAGCAAGGCGATGAGTGAAAGAAAAGATAAGATAAAAAATATAGCGATTGTGTTTTTGAGTATCATGTTAGTGTTGACATTTTTTTCTAACACAATTATGAATTATTCTCTTGTAGAGGTAAGTACACAGGGCGTATATGGCGGTTCCATTACAACAAAAGTACGCGGAAGCGGAACGGTAGAGGCGGCAGAAGCGATTTTTGTGGAAGCACCATCCGGTAGAAAGATTGAAACCATTAACGTGAGAACTGGTGCGGAAGTAGAAGAAGGCGAAGTGCTGTTTGTATTAGGCAAAGGTGACAGTGACGAGCTTACGGCAGCAAAAGATGCATATGAATCAGCGAAAATGCAGTATGAGATTGCGATTTTACAGTCTGGCATTACGGTTGCAGAACGTCAGGTAATCGAAGCGGGTAATTTCGGCAGTTTAACAGACCGTCAGAATTCATTGACATCTTCTGTGGGGGAAGCAGAGGAGCTGCAGAAACAGTATGATGCAATGGCAGGAAAAATGGCAGAGTTAAAAGTAAGCCAAAGTTCGTTACAGGTAGCGATGGAAGCGGCAGAAGCAGTAATAAAAAGTGAAGATGCCACTGAGGATGAGAAAGCAGCTGCACAGCAGACTTATAACAGTAAGCAAAAGAGTCTTAAGGATGTGAATTACCAGTTGGGTGAATATTCATGGAAATTAGAAGAAGTGAAGAAACAGCTTGACGGTATCGAAAGTACGGAAGGACTTGCGGCAGAGTACATACAGCAGATTACATTAGGAAAACAATATAAAGAACTCTGCGAATTGAAAGAAAAAGTAGATGAATTGCAGGGAAAAGGCGGAGATAAAGAAATCAAAGCTCCGATGGCAGGAACAGTAACCCAGGTGAATTATTACGCAGGGCAGACCGTAAAAGAGGATACAGTTGTAATGGAACTGAAACCGGAAAACGAAGCGTATACGATGCAGTTTACGGTATCTCAGACACAGTCAAAGCGTATCAAACCGGGTGATCCGGCAGAGATTTTATATAACTGGGGCCGAGATGAGATTACAGCAAAGGTTGCCACAGTGCAGCGTGATCCGATGAATCGTGAGTCTTATATTGTAACATGCGAATTATACGGAGATGTAGGTGTGGGAGATTACTACACAGTGTCTATCGGACAGCAGAGTTCTGATTATGACCATGTCGTGCCAACAAGCTGTATTCGTGAGGATTCCAATGGCAAGTTTGTATTAATTGTT
>JAFYQA010000120.1 GCA_017547315.1 Roseburia sp.
ACCCGTCTGATGCATAAAGGAACCAGCACACAAGAAAGAGCACATTTTCATAAATCCATGAAATACAAAATGACAAAGCGCACCAACCAAACCTAACGGTGTCATTATCGTCACACCAAAAATGATGTAGGACAAATTACTGACCGTAGAATATGCCAGACGTCTCTTGATATGTGTCTCTTTTACTGCTCTACTGCAACCATACACAATCGTAAACATGGCAAATGCCATTACTACATACTGTGCCCAGGTGCCTCGCAAAAACTCTGTACCAAAGCTGTAATATGTCAAACGAATCATCGCAAATGCACCAGCGTTTACGACCGCCACTGCATGAAGCAATGCGGTAACCGGTGTCGGTGCAACACCCGCTTGTGGAAGCCATGATGACAACGGCCAAATCGCTGCCTTTACACCAAATCCCATAAAAGACAAGAGATAAATCCAAAGTAATAACGGTGCATGTTCTCCGATTCTTGCCATATCCATGACACCGCCCAGTTCAAACTCAGTCGTTGTACCATATACAATAATGAATATGATTCCCATAAGTGCAAATGCTGCACCACCAAGGGAATAATATAAGTACTTTCTACTAGCTAAAACTGCTTCACGTTTTAACGTATGCATAACTAATGGCACCGTCACAAGTGTCAGCAATTCATAGAAGAAATACATGGATAAAATATCCGATGCAAAAGCAATACCCAAGGTTACACCGTAAGTCATGCTATAAAACATAAAAAATGTTTTTTCGTTTTTCTCATGCTCCATATATTCGAAAGCATAAAGTGTCGCTACCGGCCACAAAATCGAAATCAGACCGGCAAATACCATCGTCATTCCATCGATTTTAAAAGAGATGGATAATTCATGCACGAAATAAACGACATGGAATACTTCTGTCGTTCCTCCTGCAATCAATGCCCATACCAGTCCCGACGTAAGCAATACGAAAGCCTCTATGTAAAAAAACATCTGATTTTTTCGTTTAAATGGAAGAACCGGTATAAAAGCACCACCGATAATCGGCAATAAAATTGCCAAAACAATCCAATACTGACTCATAACTGCGTTACCTCACCCTACAAAACCATGTTTACAATTGCTGAAATATAGTCTGTTACTGGTGTTGGGAACACACCCAATAAAATGGCTAATGCCGCTAAAATCATAATCGGAATGACCATCATTTTTACAGGCTCTTTTTTCTTCAAACTTCCATAATCAAAATCTGCCCCCGGCAAAAATCCATTTACCGTAATCGGAAGCAGATAACCTGCTGTCAAAAGCGCACTCACTAATAAAACAACCGGTCCTAACCATGAAAATGTAGCAATACCAGAATCCAATGCTCCGATTGCCAGGTGCCATTTACTGATAAAACCACTCGCTGGTGGAATACCGATAAGAGCAGCTGATGCAAATGTATAGCACCAGATTGTAATCGGCATCTCTTTTCCGATACCCTTTAACTCATCCACAGAAGTTTTTCCTGTTTTGTAGATAATCGCACCTGCACACATGAAAAGTGTAGATTTAATTACTGCATGGAAAATAACATGTAAAAGGGAACCGGTTAATCCTTCTGGTACAAGCAACGCCATACCAAACAGAATATAGGAAATCTGACTTACTGTAGAGTATGCCAGACGTTTTTTGGTAACTTTTTCACGATATGCAAGCATAGAACCCATGAATACCGTAATCAAAGATAATACAAGCCATACTGTCTGTACCCAGGTGCCACGGATAAAGTCTGCTCCAAAAAGGAAAAATACAACACGCACCATACCCAGCACACCCATTTTAACAATGATACCTGACATCACCGCACTTGCTGGAGCCGGAGCTACCGGATGCGCAGTTGGAAGCCATGCATGTAACGGGAACATACCCGCCTTTACGCCAAAACCTACAATCATAGCAAATGCTGCCACAAGGAGAATTCCTTCATTTCCTGCTACTGCCTGCATATTCAATGTGCCACCTGCAGTAAAGTTTAACGTCAAGGCATATTTATTTAAGAAATAAATACCAAATAATACCATATACGCACCAAACAGAGAATAGAACAAGTACTTCAAAGCACCCATAATCGCCTCTTTGGATTTTGAATGAAGAATCAACGGCATAGATAACAATGTCATCATTTCATAGAATAAATAATATGTTACCATATTGCCTGCAAACGTTAATGCGTATAACACGCCAAATACCAACACATAAAATCCAAAATATCTTTTCTCTTCTTTTTCATGCTTCATATATTCGAACGCATAAAATCCTGCCAATATCCATACCACTGTCACTACTGCTGCAAACAGTTTTGATACTGCATCTACACGGAAAAAGATATCCATATTCTTGCCAAGGGAAAACAGAAGGATTTCCTGTTCTCCACCGAAAATAACTGCACCGCCTAAGATACCTGCCAATACCAAACCTGCGCCACTTGCAGTTATAAGTGATTTTCTATTTTTAAATTCCGGTTTTATAAGGAGTACAAGCCCCCAAAGAATCGGGATAAAGATAGCTGATAAAATTAACACGGACTGACCCATTTTTACCTCATTTCTACATAAAATTATGTAATCCCATTTTTATTAACTGAATAATTGGTTCAGAATTAAGACCTAATACAAGGTTTAATCCAATAAACAACAAAATTGTTACTGTATAAAGCTTCTGTTCCTTCCAAGTACGACAGAAGAAACCTTTTTCCTGTTCTACTTCCGGCTTTTCCGGTATATAAATTCGAAGTACAGTTTTCAAGAAATAAATCGTATTTAAAATCGTACTAATCGCCAAAACAATCAAAGTCGGGAACATTCTCCAGGAAATTGCATTCACTGCTGCCTCCGCATACAAGAATTTACTAATAAATCCTGCAAATATCGGCATACCAACCATTGAAAAAGAACCAATGGCAAATCCAACACCCGCTATTTTGTTACGATAAGCCGCACCGGTAATATCGATAAATTTACGGCTTCCTGCAGACACATCAGTCAAACCAATTGCCGCAATAAACAGTAACGCTTTTGTAGCGCCGTGTGCCAAAATATGGAAGATACTTGCTACCATACCTGCTTCTGTTCCTAAGCCGAAGCCCATATAGATATATCCAATCTGTGCCACGGAAGAGAATGCGATCATTCTTCGAATATCATTTTCCCAGATTGCACTTACCGATCCAAAAATCATACCGCACAATCCAAATCCGAATAATACATTCAAAATATGACTTCCCGCGATATACTCAAATCCAATGACTCTGTAAAAAATCTTAATTAACAGGAAAATATATCCCTTAGAGACCAAACTCGACAAAATCGCAGCCGATGATACCGTAGAATAACCATAAGCATCCGGAAGCCATGAATGGAATGGAAAAAGCGCACTCTTAATCGCAAGACCTACGGTCATAATACCGATTGTAACTAGCATAGGCACACGATAATTGCCTGTCTCCATAATAATAGCTACCTGCTCCTGAATATTTGGCATCAGAAGATGTCCGGTCAAATCGTACAACATACAGATACCTAACAATAACAAACCTGAGCCAAGCAAACTCATAATCATATAACGCACTGCCGCCTCAATGGTTCGTCCGTTCTGACGAATCATAATCAGACCACAAGCTGCTATCGTATTGATTTCTACAAATACATAAGCTGTAAATAAGTCATTGGTATAAATCAATGCCAAAAGAGAGCTGAGTAACAAATCTGCCAATATGTAATAAATATTGTGCTTTGTTTCTTCTACTTCATCAAAAAGTTTTTTTCTACCGCCCAACATCGAAAGCAGCATCACCACAGAAACAAATAACGCCATTCCCGCTTCTAACACACCAGCACGGATTTCATTTCCCCAAGGTGCTGGAAAATGTCCCATCATAAAAGTATAACTACCAATTCCACTTGTCAGCAAAAACTGCAGCAACCAGGTAGACATCACACTTACGGTCAGAATCATTACTGCATTTAAACGCTTTGCATATTTTTCCGGCAATACCGATGATACAATTCCGGAAAACATCGATATCATAATTGAAAAGAAGGGTACATTCTGTACAAATTGCATTATAAGCCCTCCTTTCGAAGTCGTTCTGATATCTCATCTAAATCTAACGTCTGATAACGCTGATAAAGTCGAATCGTCAACGATAACATCAATGCCGTTACCGATACGGATACTACGATACCGGTTAAAACCAATCCACTAGGAATCGGATTGATGTACATCTCTACTTCCTGAATACCATCTATCACAATCGGAGCGATACGCCCGCTGATATATCCTTTTTCTGCAAGGAAAAGGTAAATTGCAGTATCCATGATATTAAAACCGATAATTTTCTTAATCAAATTCTTTTGGAAAAGCAAGTTTGCAAACCCGATTCCAAAGAGAATCATCGCAACCTCTTCACCAATATTTAAAAGGAAGTTTGCTCCAAACATATGCTAAAATCCTCCTTTTCTAAACAATGCATAGAACGCATACATCGTACATGCTACTACCAGACCCACACAGATATTCAGTGGCAAAATCAATCCTGAGCTAATAATATCGCCCGCTGTTCCTAACGGAATACCACTTTCTAAGTGATGTGCACCTGTGTAGAAGGAATAACTTTTTGCCAGACAATAAAATGACAGCGCACAAAAGCTTACCCATTTATAAGTCTTTTCTGTGAAGAACTTCTGTGTCTTCTCAAAACCATACGCATTCGTATATAAAATCAATCCTGCTCCGATAATCGCACCACCGGAGAAACCACCACCTGGTGATAAATGTCCATTTAAAATCACATAGATTCCAAAGATAACGATAATTGGAAATAAAACGGCTGTGATTTTCTGTAAAATACTGTCTGATTTTGGCTCGTACTGTTTCTTTTTTACCACAGCTTTCTGTTCTTTTTTCTTATCATCTCTCATGAGAATCAAAACTGTACAAGTCGCCACAAATAATACGTTAGATTCTCCAAACGTATCAAAAGCACGATAGTCCAAAATCATACCCGTTACGATATTCACCGCACCGGTATCCTGCATACCATCTTCGATATACTTTTCTACCACCTCATTATTCGCAGGGTTATTTGGATTCCCTGTAGGCGGCAGATACGATACCGTCACTAAAAGCAATGTCACCAATACCACGCAGCAGATAACAGCAGTCGCTTTGTAAAAACGGAAAAACCATTTATAAAATTTATTATTTTCGGTATCAAATACATTTTTGATAACCTGCTCTCTATCCTCCTGATGGCGCTCTAGCACCTTAGCATTCGGCGTATAATCTCGCTGTTCTCTCGTCTCAATATTTCCAAGGTAAGGGTCTGCCTCACCTCTTATCCACTGATGCACACGATTGAACAGTTTTTTCTTATATTCTTCTTCTGAAACCGGTCTACTCATTTTCTGTGCCTTCTTCCCTCATCGCATGTATTTTCTTCAATGTCATAAAGAACAACAAACTGGTAACACCTGCACCAACTGCCGCTTCCGTAATAGCAAGGTCCGGCGATTCCAGTAATGTCCAGATAATCGACATAACCAAACTATATGACATAAAGATAATAATTGAATTCAATAAATTTTTCGAAAAACTAACGGATATGGCACATACCACTAAAAATATGAGCATGATATATTCTAACACTTGCATGTCTCATCCTCCTTATCCGCAATTACTTTCTGTTCACAAAAGTCATCAATATGCTCGTTTGTAGTAACCTCTAAACGGGCAATCAAGTGCGACGACACCGGAGATGCCAGCCACAAAAAGACAATCACTAATCCCATTTTTAACGTCACAAACTTAAATCCTGAAAGTATCATAAGCCCCAGCAAAGAAATGCCAAGTCCAAACGTATCTCCAAGAGCCGCTGCATGCATACGATTTAGCACATATTTGAATTTAAATGTTCCGATTAATTCCAAAACAAAGACTGCCATTCCAAAAAGCAAAAACCCTGTTCCAAAAAGGAACTGCATCCATTCCATTACCATACTATGACTACACTCCTTTCTCTTTTTCGTCCTTTTCCTTCATATACACACCGGTATACACTTTCGTTAATACTACGATAGCCAAAAAACTAATCATGGCATAAATCAAGCAGATATCCACCAGATAATCTTCTTTCATTATCACTGCCAGAATACAAATACTTACCATTACCATCGTGCCAATCATATTTACCGCTACCAGACGGTCAGCCATTCTAGGTCCGATAATCGCACGTATCAGACATAAGATTACCATTGCCGCCAATACTAGCAGCACAATATGAAAAATCCATGAAAACTGTATTACTAATTCCATACGTTATCCTTCCTCTCTTTCGAATTCTCTCAGGCGCTGCTCAAATATAGAATCCTCAATACCTTCCGCAAGACTCTTATCCAGACAATGCACCGTAAGTTCATCTTCCTCGATTGATACCGTAATTGTTCCCGGTGTCAATGTAATCGAATTCGCCAGAATTACTCTTGCCGTTTCCGTTTTTAAATTTGTGCGGAACGTTACCAGCACCGGTTCCATTCGCTCTCTCTGTGTCAGAATCATATGAAAAACTGTCATATTCGCATTAATAATTTCTGTTATCAACAAATAGATGTATGCGCAAAAAGAAACTGTTCTTTTATAAAACAATTTTTCCTTCTGAATACTGTAATCCATAAATTTGCAAATAAACCAAAAAACAAATGCCGCCACTGCTAGCCCTAACCATACGATTTCCGCAGTAATTTTTCCATTAAATACAATCCATACAAAAAAGAATAACAAAAACATGTCTATCTCCCCTGTCTTTCTCTTATTGCTTTTGTCAGTCTCGAATAAAAGACCAACATTCTGATTTTAGCACTTTTCCACAGCTTTTCAACGTTCCAAATGTACTAATTTTAGTCCCACAGAACTAGAAAAAATGAAAATATGCACAAAAAAGCCCCGGCAAGGCACTTTTGGCGGCCTTACCGGGGCTTCTTCAACATATAAAATCAAATTATTCCTTATATTTTACAGCATATAACCATACTTTTATACACTGCTAAAGCTTTTACAAAATCCGTCTTATTGACTAATATCTTAAGCCAAATCCAGCACGATAGTAGTTACCATCTTCGTCGCAATATGCATAGCTTCCGCCCTTTACTTTTGCAAGGATTGCCGGATCAATATACTGGTCTTTATCATAACCAGGAACATCATTTGGAGATGCACATACTTCACGCATTACACCATCGATTTCCTTTTCTGTAATCTCGATAACGTCCATACAAGATACCATGGTAAGACTCATCTTACCAGTTGGGTTGTAATCACCTGATAATACATCAAGCTGAGCGCCTAATGCGTTACCCATAGCAACTGGGCTGACTGTATACTGGAAAGTCAAACCATCTACGTATGGTTCTAACTTGTCTAATAACCATGGATTACATACAACACAAGTTGCGATTACTTTTCCGCCATTGTTATGAACAAGTTCTGAGATTTCTTTAATCTTATCCACATCTTTTAATGTTGTAATAGCTACTTTTTCACCAGTCTTCTTCTGACTCTTATTTGCTTCACGAAGATCAAACAACTGATTATCTACCATCTCAATAACTGGCATCGCATACTGATAGAATACCATACCGTTGCTTCTTGGCCATACATGTAAATATGCATAGTCTGCTTCTTCCGGAGTCTCTACCACTACATAACCTTTTGCTTCAAAAAGAGCTGCCAACTGTTTCTTTAAACCATTATCATCACCCGCTACACCAGCACCCATTGACTGTGCAATCGCTGCACCTGGATCTACACCTTCAAAGCAGTGGATATATACTTTTTTGCCTTTTTCCATTGGAAGTACATTGCCATGGTTCTTTGCAAGAACAACTTCTTTCTGGTTCGCTACATATGCAGCTTTCTTTGCATTCTCGAAGTTCTCTTCTCGTACTTTATCTGCATAGTCTGGATCAAGGTATGGATTATCTACTCGGCCAACCTGGAATAAACTTAATAAACGATTGTAGTTTGCTCTATCTAAATCTTCTTTTGGCAACCAGCCTTCTTCTACTGCTTTTACAATATTTTCTGAATCAGAGTTACCACCAATAACGTCTGTACCAGCAGAGATTGCTTTTGCATAACGCTGTGGAACCGTCAAATCTTCCACACCATAAATCTGAACAGTTGTGATACCGGAGTCTGAGTTTACATATCCATTAAAGCCCATAACATCACGAGCTAAATCAGTTATCAATTCTTTGCTGTATGTTGAACCGACTTCTTCTGTGGAAGTCAATTTTCCTCTATAATACTGTGGTTTGCTTCGTCCATCTGTGCCCACACGAGAGTAATCCGGCATGATAGCAGATGCCTTCATGTCAAATGCTGCCTGGAATGGCGGCAAGTGATATTTTTCCATAGAACCTTCTGTTGGATATAATCTCCACTGGCCGATTGGCATATGTGGTTCAAAACCATTTTCTGCAGGACCATCACCTGGGAAATGTTTTACGGTTAAAACAACTGAGCCTTCTTTTAAACCATCTTCCCCATTCTGATAGCCGCGTACCAATTCTTTGATAATACCAGAAGTAATGTCTGGGCACTCACCATAAGTACCGCTGTTTCTTGGCCAACGTGGGTCTGTTGCGATATCTACCTGTGGTCCGTACATAATCTCCTGTCCAGCCGCTTTCATCATTTTACGGTCAGTATCCGCCATGTTATAAATCAAGTCAAAATTGCCATCACCCATAACAGCCGCACCGATACCTAAGAAATCTGGATAACCGATATTGATTGGGTTCGTATGTAAAGAATATGGAATCGCTACGCCACCCTGGCAAGCCTCATATTCACAGTACTGTGTACCGATGTTGTGATACAATGCACTTACGCCTGCTTCTGCACGCATTTCGCCACGGTATACGCCTGCTGCCAGTTTATGTTCTAACACATCAGAATCATCAACACGCATAGATACGCCCGGCAAAATAGACTTTGGTTCTGGTTCTGTCGGATCAAAACGTTTAAAAATCTTTGATGGAACGATATTACCATTCTCATCTTTTGCACCTTCTCTCGTCATAGAAAGTGGTGTATTCCAAAG
>JAFYQA010000121.1 GCA_017547315.1 Roseburia sp.
CGAAATACGAAGACCGTCAGGGTGGTTACACTCGTGTGGTAAAAGCAGGATATCGTCGTGGTGACGGTACACCAATGGCTATTGTAGAATTGGTATAAGGAGAAGGGTGTGGAAGTCAGGAATTTCTTCCTGACTTCTACTGTTTCCCGAAGAAAATAATGATTAAAATTGATCATTTAACCCACATATATCATAAAGAATCAACAAACCAAGAAGTCAAAGCGTTAGATGATGTTTCCCTTACGATTCAGGATGGGGAACATATTGCTGTGTTAGGGCATAATGGATGTGGAAAGTCTACATTGGCAAAACACTTAAATGCTCTTTTGTTACCAACTGAAGGGACAGTTGAAGTTGACGCTGTCGATACAGCAAACGAAGCCGACTTATGGACAATACGTCAGAGTGTTGGTATGGTGTTTCAAAACCCGGATAATCAATTGATTGCGACAACTGTGGAAGAAGATGTTGCATTTGGTCCGGAGAACATTGGAATGGAGCCATTATTAATTCGGCAACGTGTAGATGAAGCTCTTGAATTGGTTGGTATGACAGCATTTAAAGATAAAGAGCCACATCTTCTTTCGGGTGGTCAAAAACAGCGAGTTGCTATTGCAGGAATTATAGCAATGCGACCGAAATACATTGTATTTGATGAACCGACCGCTATGCTAGACCCACAAGGTAGACGCGAAGTGATGGAAACAATGCAGCGGTTAAATAAAGAAGAGGGTTTAACTGTAGTGAATATTACTCACTTTATGGAAGAAGCCGTACTGGCGGATCGTGTAGTGGTAATGGAACAGGGAAAAGTCATATTAGTGGATACCCCTCGTGTGGTATTTAGTCAAGTTGATTTATTAAAACGAATGCAGTTGGATGTTCCACCAATAACGGAACTCGCAGCATTGTTACATAAAGAAAAGAATTATATTGCAGCAGATATCATGACAATTGAGGAAATGGTGAACGCATTATGTCATTAGAAATGAAAAACGTCTCCCATATCTATCAGAAAGGCTCCGCAAAAGAGAGTTATGCGCTTCGGGATATTTGTCTGAATGTGAATGAGGGTGAATTTCTCGGAATTGCAGGTCATACTGGTTCCGGGAAATCTACCCTCATTCAGCATTTTAATGGACTTTTAAAACCGTCGAGTGGTGAAGTGATAGTAGATGGTGTAAATATTAACGGTAAGGAAGCAAAAAATAGATTAAAGGCATTGCGTATGCAGGTAGGCGTTGTATTTCAATATCCTGAATATCAGCTTTTTGAAGAAACGGTAGAACAGGATATTGCTTTTGGTCCTCGCAATTTGGGATTAAGTGATAGCGAGGTGCAACAACGTGTTGCAGAAGCGATGGAATTGCTACAATTGAGTAAAAAACTGCGTAAGAAATCTCCTTTCGATTTGAGTGGCGGGCAAAAGCGACGTATTGCTATCGCAGGCGTATTAGCGATGAAACCGAAATATTTAATTTTGGATGAACCTGCGGCAGGCCTTGACCCGAAAGGGCGTGAAGAATTTCTAGAATTAATAGCAGAGTTGCATCGTCAAGGGCTGACAGTAGTGATGGTATCACATAGTATGGATGATATTGCGCGTTATGCGCAACGTCTGGTTGTGTTAGAAAAAGGGAGTATCAAATTAGAAGGGACTCCTCAACAAGTTTTTGCACAACCGGATATATTGTCTGAAATAGGACTCGGTGTTCCGATGTTAACAAGTCTTTTATTAGAACTTCATGAAAAAGGTTGGGATGTACGAACTGACTTATTCCATCCGGAAGATGTGAAACGAGAAATATTGCGTGAGTTAGCAAGACGCGAACGGCAGGGAGGGGGAGTCTAATGTTAGGTGATATTACTATCGGGCAGTATTATCCGAGCGATTCTTTTTTGCATAAATTAGATCCTCGTACAAAAATTATAGCAATATTAATCTATATGATATCCCTATTTATTGTAAACAATTTTTATGGTTTGTTAGGCATGCTGTTGATTTCTATATTGGTAGTTATGATTTCGCAGATTCCGATTAAATATTTTTTTCGCGGATTAAAAATGATTTTATTTATTGTACTATTAACAGTTGCATTGCAAATATTTATGACTCCTGGGACAATCGTGTGGCAGTGGAGTTTTCTTAAAATTACGGAGGAAGGTATTAAGCAAGCAATCTTTATGGGGACAAGATTGGTATTATTGATCAGCATTACTTCAATTTTAACGCTTACTACCACACCAATTGCATTAACAGATGGAATAGAACATTTGTTGAAACCGTTTCAACGCATCGGTCTACCAGCACATGAACTTGCAATGATGATGAGTATTGCATTACGTTTTATTCCGACCTTAGTTGAGGAAACCGATAAAATTATGAAAGCCCAGGCAGCTCGTGGTGCAAATTTTGATTCAGGCAATATTGTTGAAAAAGTAAAGGCATTGGTTCCGTTGTTAGTGCCGTTGTTTTTAAGTGCTTTTCAGCGTGCGGATGAGCTAGCGATTGCCATGGAAGCACGTTGTTATCACGGTGGTGTCAATAGGACTCGTTTGAAAGCATTACAATATACGAAAAGAGATTTGTTTGTGGCAGGGATATGTGTATGTATGGCACTGCTGGCTATATGCTCTCGTATGATATAATTTGATGAAGGGCGGTATTCATGATGCGCAATATCAAAGCAGTAATTGCATATGATGGTAGTCGATATTATGGCTTTCAGGCACAGTTAAGTCCAGAAACACTTCCAACGGTACAGGAAGTATTGGAAACAGCTATAGGTGGATTGCTAAAAGAAGAAACTAAAGTGCATAGTGCAGGCCGTACAGACCGTGGTGTACACGCTTTAGGGCAAGTTGTACATTTTTTTACGGAGTCGATGATTCCAGTGGATAAATTGGCAAATGCAGTGAATCAACATTTACCTAAAGATGTGCATGTTATAAGTTGTGAAGAAGTAGATATGGAATTTCATGCTAGAAAATCGGCATTAGGGAAACACTATCAATATAGAGTGAAAAATACGGATATCACAACTGTTTTCGGCAATCAGTATTTTTATCAATATCCGGGTCTGTTGGATGATGCATTAATGCAGCAAGCGTGTAAATTGCTAGAGGGAACGCATAACTATCAAGGATTTTGCTCAGCTGGTGCTACAGTAAAAACATTTGTACGTACTGTCTATTACATGAATATGAGACGTGACGGTGACTGGATAATTTTTGATGTATACGGAAATGGTTTTTTGTATAATATGGTGCGTATTATGGTTGGTACCGTATTAGATATTGGATTAGGACGCAAATCTATTGATTCTATTCCACAAGCATTAGCAACGCAAAATCGTCATTTAGCGGGCAGAACTGCACCTGCTAGTGGATTATATTTGTGTGATGTATATTATCGCAACTAATGCGTGAATTGTAATTTGCTAATAGGTTAGATGTATTTTGTTAATCATTTTTCTATTGACAAATGGAAAAGCACACGGTAAAATATACAAGTGTGTTTTGAGAATTGTTAGTCTATGATCCAGAGCCCCGGATCTTTACTATAGAAACTCATATAAATTGATATGTTTGATATTTCTAAGGAGGGAATACAATGCGTACCACCTATATGGCAAAACCAAATGAGGTTGAAAAAAAATGGTATGTAGTTGATGCAGCTGGCAAACCACTGGGTCGTGTAGCTTCTCAGGTTGCTGCAGTATTAAGAGGTAAAAATAAACCAACATTTACACCAAACGTTGATTGCGGTGACTATGTAATCGTTATCAATGCAAAAGATGCAGTTTTAACAGGTAAAAAATTAGAACAGAAATTATTCCGTCGTCACAGCCGTTATCCAGGCGGTCTGCGTTCCACAACATACAAAGATTTGATGGCGCAGAAACCAGTTCTGGCTATGGAAACAGCTATCAAAGGTATGTTACCACATAACCGTCTGGGCAGACAGATGTATAAAAAATTATTCGTATATGCTGGTGCTGACCACAAACATCAGGCTCAGAAACCAGAAGTACTGGAAATCATCGGTTAAGGAGGAAATGAACAATGGCAAATGAAA
>JAFYQA010000006.1 GCA_017547315.1 Roseburia sp.
CCTACTGTTGCTACTGGAACAGAAACAACTTCTTTTACCTTTGTAGCAATTGGAAGTGTCCAGTTATCAACCTGTGTTCCCATTGGTGGAATTGTATCAGCCATGTTACCTGTGTGGTTAGCCTGAGCAACCTGAATCATATCAACACCAGCTTCTACTAATTTCTTAGCGAATTCAATGCCTTCTGCTTCTAATAAACCACCTTTACCACGTGTTGTACCATCTTCTTTGATTGTGATAATTGGTAATTTGTATTCAATCATAAGTGTTGGAGCTGCTTCTTTGATAGCTGCTACAACTTCTAATGCATAACGTGTACGGTTTTCAAAGCTTCCGCCGTATTCGTCTGTTCTGTGATTTAAGATTTCTGAGCAAAGAGATCCAAGTAAACGGTCACCGTGTACTTCGATTGCATCGATACCAGCTTCCATCGCACGTCTTGATGCCTGAGCAATAGCTGTCTTAATAGCATCTAACTGCTCTTTTGTAGCTTCTGATACGAAATGCTGCATGTCATGGTGAAGTTTTGCGTATGCTTCTTTACGAAGTTTTTCTACTTCCTGCATTTTTGCCCCAAATGCTGCCATATCGCCCTGAGCTTTTAAGCCTTCTGCTTCTTTCATAGCCATCATAGAAGCACCAATCATACGACCAACGCCTGGTACGTCGTATTCTGGATGGAAAATCTGTAATGCTACTTTACTGTCATATGCATGTAATGTATCTGCTAATTTTTTGTAAACTGGAATCTGGCTGTCATCAAATAACATTGGTGTTGGAGATGCAGTTCTAACTGGTGCTACGTCACCAATTACAATGTAAGAAACGCCACCTTTTGCAAGTCTTTCATAGAAAGCTAAGCTTCTTGCGCCGATTGAACCATCACGTTCTTCATAACCTGTTGTAAGTGGTGGGAACATGATACGGTTTTTAAGTGTGAGATTGCCAACTTTGATTGGCTGCAATAATAATGATTCTTTACTCATAGAGTCCTCCTTGTTTTTCGAAGGAAAATTGCCTGCCCGCTTAATGCAGGCAGAGGATTTATCCTTCCTGTTGTGTGAAATGTAGTTATTTGGTTTCCGAATTTCATTTGTTAATATTTTAACACCTCATATTTCATACGTCTATCTTATATCAATTTTTGCTAGTTTCGCATCAAGAAAACATAGTCATTCTTTTGCATAACCAAAAACAACTCGCAAACCAAAAAGTCTCTTTACCGTATATCAAAAAATTCCCGCAGGAATTTAAGAGCAATTACTCCTAATTTCTGCGGGAATTTCATCATTTTAGAATAATTCGTATCCGTAAGAGTTTACAACACCATCTAACTTCTTACCATCTTTACAATCCTGACAATCATCAGGAGCAGATAATTTGAAGTTTGGTAAATCTTCCTGTGTGAATACACTGTATACTGGATATCCGTCAACTTCTTCTACGTTACCAAAGATTACTGATAAGCCTGTTACTTTTCCACCGTAAGCAAGAATTGTACCAATAGCTTTTGTAATTGTACGACCGCTCATTGCACTTGCAAGAACTACAAGAACATTACGACCTTTAATCATGTCTTTGATATTACGTCTAACAACCATCTGTCCTCTGTTATCGAACTCTGGTGTTACTACGTATAAGCTGTTATGTGAAGTATTGTTTGGTAAACCAGCTTTTGTAAGTTCTTCAGCAAGGTATGCACCGATAACTTCACAACCATCCATACAGATAATTGTATCGATTGGTTTAACATTTGCAGTTTCAGTTACTGTACCCATGTTGATAAACTGTGATGCATATTTACTGTTAATATTAACTTTTTTGATATACTGCTGTGCCATAGCTGCAGCAACTTTTTTCGCTTCTGTCACACGCATTTTTAAGTTAGACATATCAATGTAATAATTTACATGGAAACGATCACTTGAAAAATGACCAGACATAGCTTCTAATACGATATCATTATTAACTTTTGATTTAACTTTAATTATTTCCATAATAATCTCCTAATTCAAATTAACATTCAAACTTGATTCCTGTTTCGTATTTCTTATCATCAACAACCATTCTTAAATCATATGTTCCTTTTAAGCCGGCCTTATTTACTGAACAAGAAACTTTACGAGCATCTTTCTCGATGAATGTACCACAACATAAAGCTGCGAATGGAGATGCTGCTGTAGAAATGAAGTAACCATGTTTTTCTTCACCCTGTTCAAGCATTAACATTACAAGCTGACCAGATTCAAATGTAGCTTTGAATGTGAATCTATCATCTTCTTCGATTACAGATGGTTCATAGATATGTGGAAGATCTTCGCCACAAGAATCCATTTCGATAATTGTTTCGAATTCTTTTGTTCTGCCCATCTGACCTAAGCGTTTACCTTCACCTAACTGTAAGTTATCGCCATCATGGTATAAATGTAATTTTTCTGCACGGTAGAAGTTACCATCTACTTCTAATTCTAACATCTTCTGATCATCTAAGATTTCAACTGTGATAGAGCGTGTACGAACCATTGGATCGTCCTTCATCAAAGCTGCAAATTTCTCAGAAGCATCTTCTCCGTAGTACTGAATACCACCAGAGTGAACCATGTAGTGTCCTTCTTTGTAGTACTCTACGTTACAAATATACTGTGAGTAGAATTCCTGGCCTCTTTCTTTACCGTACTGCCATACCTGTTCGATTTCCATTGTATCTGTATTGATTTTATATCTTACACCACGTGA